>NZ_NBOA01000019.1:0-9875 GCF_002213235.1 Thioclava sp. F34-6 | reverse complement strand
GGGCGTCACCAGCCCGTCACCCTGAGCAAAGCCGGGAAACTCTGCCTAAGGGCGGTAGAGCTCTGGGGTGCGGATCAAAAGGCCGGAAACTCCGACGTCCGGCGGTCCAAAAAACGTAGGCAGAGCAAACACCAACCGGGCTCCGGTCGTGGCTGGATGAAAGACCCATTGCAGGTCATGAGCACGCTGCCCTCGCGGTTCGACTGGATCAATCTTTTTGGGACACGCTCCTTGATCGAGACGTAACGATTACCAAAATCTCTGCCCTGTAGCCGTTGACCTAATTTGGCAATTCAATTAAGGCTCGAGCGGTGCGTGATGTGATCGGCAGCAAAATATATATCTCAATAGGTTAAAAACAAAATGGCTCGAATGTCAAACTCGCAAAAATTAATGGATAACCTCTTTTTGTTACATCTTTGGGTGTGGTTGATCCATAAGGCTAGTAAGACAAAAGTCTTTTCGTCATATCGTCGCAGCAAATTAAACCGGTCAGCGTTGAAAAGGGCTAACCGCCTGATCTATGGCATCGACAAGAAATATTTTAATGGCTGGAAGCTATTGGGTAGTCCTGGCCAAGAAGGTGATGTCAAAGTAGTAGGCAGGCAGGATGATAGCATAAGCCTTCAAGGAAAAATCAGCTATGAAATTGAGTCAAGCAGTCAAAGCCATCGTGTTCTGATTATTGCAACCTATCCTCCATCCATCGGTCATGCAGGCGGGCTGCGGATGCTTGATATCATCAAGTTACTGAAGGAGCGCAGCCCGAATACTTACGTTGAGGTGTTCACCTCGGCGATGAAAGATCTCTGTGGACCTCTTGATCTTGTTTCGGTTCTGGCAGATCGGGTAATCATCGCAGACAACTTCAATTTCTCCCTGGAAGAGTATCTGAGGAAAAGCCCCGGCCGAGTCGAAACCTTCGACGTGGTCGATTTTCAGTTTCCTCAACCACTGGAAGTTGTGCAGTCCTATCGAGAATTGGGTCAAAAGCTGATCTTTACGCCAATGGAAAGCCTGATCCGGCGCGATGTCATAGATGGGAAAGTGTCCGTAGGTTCCGGTGAGGATGCGTTCACCGATGATGGAGTTCTCGAACGCAAGATCATCGAAACGGTTGATCGCACTGTCTGCGTGTCCGAGAGTGACCGCGATGTTGTGATGCAGTTCGTCAAAGGTGACATCATCGCAATTGAGACTGGTGTTTCCGAAATAGAATTCAGCACTACCTATTTTGACGAATGGATTCCAAATTCTGTTTGCTATGTGGCATATTTTGGATCAAACACCAATCGCCATGCCTTAAGATGGTATTTAACCAATGTGCATCCACTTGTTCTTCATGCAGTGCCGGATTATACTTTCTCCATAATCGGACGTGGGCCTGTCGATGATATCTTGCAAGATGGTATGAAAGGTGTCATTCACGTTGGCGAAGTGGAAAAGCTGGCGCCGCATATAGCAAAAGCAGCGGTTGGAATTGCGCCAGCATTTTCTGGTTCCGGATTCCGTGGGAAAACAAACCAATATTCCGTTATGGGTGTGCCCTGCGTCGCAACGCCATTGGCTGCTGAGGGGCTGGCTTATGTCCAGAACGAGTCGATACTGATTGCTCAGGAACCTGCCGACTTTGCCAATGCTGTCATTTCTATTCTGACAAACCAAGATCTGCGCGAAAAGCTATCGAAAGCGGCCCAAGATGTCACATTGCTGAATTATTCATGGAATTCGAAATGGGAGTCCATTGCAGAGACCTATGACATTCCTGAAAAAAAAGATTTGGTCAGCCTTCCAAGTATCCATGTTATTGTTCCGTCGTATCAACATGGACCGCATCTAGAAGAGCGTCTGCGTTCTATCTTTGCGCAGGAATATTCCCGGCTCCGCGTTTCGGTAATAGATGATCATTCCACTGATAATTCGGACATCATCCTGCGCGAGCTGAACGAGGAGGTACCTTTCACCTATATCCGGCGCGAGGCTAACAGCGGATCACCCTTCACATCCTGGCAGTATGCGGCTGAGAATACCGACGAAGATCTTATCTGGATCTGCGAAAGCGATGACGCTGCTGAACCGATGTTCCTTGCGAAGATGGTCAAGCTTATGCGCAGGAAGGCCGGCACTAAACTTGCCTACTCTGCCTCTCATATCGTGGACAAGTATGGCCAACCGCTGGGGCAAACGGCGGATTACTTCCAGTCGAATTTTCATCACAGTCGCTGGAAACGGGCTTTCGTCTCTGACGGTATCTTTGAATTGAGGCGATATCAGCGCTTTGGTATGACTGTTCCGAATATGAGTAGCGCTTTGATTGACACGGCGGCCTTTAAGGCGGCTTTCACCCCGGAGGTCAAGAAATACAAGCTGGCTGGCGACTGGCTTTTTGTTGGTCGTCTGATGATGGAAGGAGCGGTCGCCTACACGCCAGAGCTGCTGAACCGGTTCCGCAGGCATGAGGAGACAGCTCGGGCGCGGACGGATGATGTGCGCCGCCTTGCCGAGTATTTGGCCGTGCGGATGATTTTGTCACGCGCCGCCAAATGCGATGATCTTGAAGTGCTTGAGGCCGTTAGGCACGATCTTATTGATCTTTTCAAGCACCCAGAGCAGATAGAGCTTGTTCTTAAAGAACTGGCCGTTCTTGATGAAGTAAGTGCCGCCGAGTTGGACCGCTTGTTGTTGAAGTATCGTCCGGACGGGAAGAGCACTGACGAGCTTGAGCGTATTTTGGCGCATTCCGTCATGCCGCGGATGTAACCTAGTTTCGTCTAAATGGAGGTTGTCTTTGATTGACATTGATCAGTATCTAAAAGCGGTTGTCGCGAATTTCCAAAGCCTGCGTGCGTCCCGAACGCATATTGAGGATGCGGCCGCAATGTGTATTGCGTCACTACGCGAAGGTGGAAAGGTCATCTTGTGCGGAAATGGCGGGTCTGCGGCCGACAGCCAGCATCTTGCGGCCGAGTTGATGGGACGCTTTCTGTTTGACCGCAATCCTCTGCCGGCGCTTGCGCTGACGGTGGATACATCGGCGTTGACGGCGATTGGCAACGACTATGGCTATGATGATGTATTTGCCCGTCAGTTGCGTGGCATCGGGCGTAAAGGCGATGTCATTGTCGGTCTGTCCACTAGTGGCAAGAGCCGGAACGTCTTGCGGGCTTTCGAAGTTGCTGAAGAACTCGGGATCAAGCGTATCGCGCTGACCGGGGCGTCAGTATCTCCGATGAGCGACTTGGCCGAGGTAGCGGTCATGGTGCCGTCACGCCAGACAAACTATATTCAGGAAATGCATATCGCGGTTGGGCATATTATCTGCGGCATTGTTGAGGAAACGCTATGCTCCGCCAAGCTGTAGTGCTTGTCGGAGGGGTCGGGTCAAGGCTAGGTGGTCTGACCGCTGCGACACCCAAGCCGATGTTGCATGTCGGCGGCGAGCCCTTCCTCGACATTTTGTTGCGGAATATTGCCCGCTACGGGATATCCGAGGTTGTGCTTTTGTCGCGCCACAAGGCCGACGTGATCCGCTCACACTATGCAGAGAAACCGGTGCCCAGCCTGCGGATCACGATCTGTGAAGAACGAAGTCCCGCTGGAACCGCAGGCGCCTTACGGGAATTTGCGCATGTTCTGGACGACACTTTTCTGCTCACGAACGGAGATTCTCTGTTCGACTTCAATTATCTTGCGCTGCACCAAACGTTCGATCCTGTCACCACAGATTTTTCAATTGCGCTGTGCGAGGTTGAGGATATCTCTCGCTATGGGCAAGTGACGCTGGGAACTGATGAACGGGTCAAAGGTTATGCCGAGAAGAACGGGTTGCCCGGACAATCAGGCCTGATCAGTGGCGGGGTCTATATTGTTTCGCGGCGCATTGTCGACGACATCGGACCGGGGATGGTCTCGCTTGAAACGGAGGTCGTTCCGGGGCTGGTGGAACGGGGACGCGTATCTGGCAAGCGATTCAAGGGTTACTTTATCGATATTGGTCTGCCCGAAAGCTATGCTCAGGCTCAGGTTGAGATCCCGGCGTGGGAAACGCGGCCTGCCGTTTTCCTGGATCGGGACGGAACTATCAATCGGGATGATGGATATACGCACAGGCCGGAGGATCTTAGTTTACTTCCTCACGTTGCTGAAGGCATCAGGGCCATCAACGAATCCGGACGTTTGGTTATTGTCATCAGCAACCAGGCGGGGATCGCTCGCGGTTTCTATAGTGCGGAACAAGTCGATCTTTTCCACGCCGAGTTGAACGCCAAGCTTCAGAGCTTTGGCGCGCATATAGATGCGTTTTATTATTGCCCGCATCATCCCGAAGGAGTGGTGCAGGACTTGGCTGTGACATGCGACTGCCGGAAGCCTGGAACCGCTTTGTTCGACATGGCCTGCCGCGACTGGAAGATCGACCTTGGTCAGTCCGTGATGATAGGAGACAAGGAAGGCGATATCCTTGCCGCGCAAAACTACGGCCTCAAGGGGTTCAGGACCACGGGGAACGATATGGATACCTTAGTCAAAAGGATTTTGGGCTGAATGCCAGTAATTGTGAAAACTCCGCTCAGAGTCAGCCTTTTCGGTGGCGGTACTGACTATCGAGAGTATTTCGAGCGCGAAGGCGGGGCTGTCCTTGGTGGCACTATCGACAAGTTTATATACCTTGTCTGCTTGCCTATGTCCTCGGTCGCGGAGACGCGCTATCGTCTGACCTATTCCAAAGTCGAGACCATCAACACCCCAGAAGATGTACATCATCCGGTGATCCGTGAAGTGCTGCTTGACGAGGGCTATGATGTGCCTTTCAATCTTGCCGTGATTTCTGACATTCCCGGTGGCAGTGGGCTGGGCAGCTCTTCTGCTTTTACCGTGGGTTTTCTGAACCTAGTTCGACATCTGAAGGGCACCACTCCTACGAAACACGATCTGGCGCAGGCAGCGATCCGGGTGGAATATGAGTTGTTGCAAGAACGGGTGGGGGTCCAAGATCAGTATCATGCCGCCTTTGGCGGTTTTTCACTTTATGAGTTCCGCAAGCAGCAGACCTCTATCTCGCCAGTCCAGATGAATACGAGGCTGTGGGAGCGTCTGAACGCCTCGCTTGTTATGGTTCACACCAAACACTATCGTTCGGCCTCTGTCATACTTGAAGAGCAGGTCAAGGCAACGAACGATGGCAGCGTAGATAATGATCTTGGTATGATCAAGGCATTGGCTTATGAGGCACGGGATGTGTTCTTGACACAGAACGAAGACGCGGCGCTGCGTGAACTGGGTAAAATGCTGAGCGAGACATGGAAGATTAAGCGGTCGCTTTCGGCGTCCATCTCCAATCAGCATCTCGATGACATCTATAACAAGGCCATGTCATTGGGCGCTTATGGCGGAAAACTGGCAGGGGCCGGGGGCGGCGGGTTTTTTGTTTTTCTGGCCCCTGATCATGTGATCCCGAAAATGAGAGAGACCTTCGGCGATGACGCGGTGGTAAAAATCGCGATGCAGGATGAGGGGTCACGTATCAAAGAAATCGTTTAGGCACAGGATGGGTTCGCTTTGAGAATGCTGACTGACACGAGGGCAAGAGTATGACAAAAAAGCGCGTTTTGATCACGGGCATCACCGGAATGGTTGGGTCGCACCTGCTGGATTACCTGATCGAGAATACCGACTGGGAGATCTGGGGAATGTTGCGGTGGCGTAGTCCTCTGTCGAACATCAACGATCATGTGCCTGCGATCAATCGCAAGCAGCGCATTCATCTGGTCTATGCGGATCTGCGCGACACGATGTCGATCGATGCGGCCGTGGAGCAATGCAAACCGGATTATGTTTTTCATCTTGCGGCGCAAAGCTATCCCAAGACGTCTTTCGATAGCCCGCTTGATACGATGGACACGAATGTGCAGGGCACTGAGCGCTTGCTTGGAGCCTTGCGTAAATACCGCAGCGATGCCGTGGTCCATGTCTGTGCCTCCTCCGAGGTGTTCGGGCGAGTGCCAAAGGAAAAGCTTCCCATTGATGAGGAATGCGGCTTTCACCCTGCCTCACCTTATGCCATTTCCAAGGTCGGGACCGATCTGATCGGACGTTATTACGCCGAAGCCTATGGCATGACCGTGATGACGACCCGCATGTTCACGCATACAGGTCCGCGGCGCGGTGATGTCTTTGCCGAGTCGACCTTTGCAAAGCAGATCGCCATGATCGAGCAGAACAAGATCGATCCTGTCGTCAATGTCGGCAATCTGGACTCGTTGAGGACATGGGCCGATGTGCGCGATGCCGTGCGCGCCTATTATCTTCTGGTGACCAAGGATCCGGTTCCGGGCGCGTATTATAACATCGGCGGCACTTATACGTGTTCCGTCCGGGACATGCTGGATACGCTGATCGGATTATCATCGGTCAAGAATATCGAGGTGCGGATGGATCCCGATCGTCTGAGGCCAATTGATGCGGATCTTCAGGTGCCTGACACGCGCAAGTTCGAGGCGCATACTGGCTGGAAACCAGAGATCGGGTTCGAGAGAACCATGCAGGATTTGCTGGACTATTGGCGTGACCGGGTCCGCAGCGACGATGCGTTTCTGACGCGCTGACTGATCGAACCCATTACCCGAAAGGCGTTCAACTATGGAAAAATCTGACAAGATCCTCGTGACCGGCGGGCGCGGGTTGGTGGGGTCGGCAGTAGTCGCACACCTCACGCAATTGGGCTATAGCGATATTGTACCAATTGGTCGAGAGGATTGCGACCTGATGGACCGCAACGCAACCGAGGCGCTTTTGCACCGCGTGAAACCCCGCCATGTTTTCCACGCAGCGGCGCGGGTCTATGGTATCGTCGGGAATATGAAGAACCGCGCACTGTCGTTTCACGACAACGTTACGATCAACACCAATGTGATACACGCGAGCCACTTGAGTGGTGTGAAGAAGATCACTGTGATGGGGACAGGGGCCGTTTACCCTTACCCTTCGCCGCGTTTGCCTTTGGTCGAAGAGGACATCTTCCTCGGTCGCCCGCATCCCGCAGAGGAGGCCTATGCCCATGCAAAGCGCGCGGCGCTCGCCATGCTCGAAGCGTATGAGGCCGATCATGGGCTTGAATGGGCCTATGTAATCTCCTGCAATTTGTTTGGGCCGCGTGATAAGTTTGACATCCATTTCGGACATGTCGTGCCTTCGCTAGTGGCAAAGTTCCATCACGCGCGTGAGAACGGAGGGATGGTTTCCGTGTGGGGCGATGGCTCGGCCCGGCGGGACTTCCTCTATGTGAACGATTGCGCCGAAGCTGTTCGCCGCATCATGGAGTCGGGCCGCGGACCCATCAACATGGGCAGCGGATCGGTCTACAGGATCCGCGATATCGTCGATACGCTTGCGCGGGTAACCGGCATGGAGGACCGGATCGAGTGGGATCCGTCCAAACCTAACGGGCAGGACTATCGCGCCTATGAACTCTCGCGTTTGAACGGGCTGGGGTTTGTGTCACAGTACTCTCTGGAGGAGGGGCTGCGTGAAACTTGGGATTGGTTTTGCAAGAACGCTCCCACGCAGGCATGAGGAAAAAATGCGCGTATTGAAACGGCTTGATGACTATCTGCGCTACACCGAAGAGACCGTAGGGCTCAAGTTCTGCAAGGGTGCGCTGTCGCGAGACTTGTTGGCGGCAGGCACCAATCTGCCGGCCTTGCCCGGGTATTCGGTCACCGCCGAGGAGCAGGTCGGCTTCACGATTGATCGCACCCTCATGCTGCCGGATGGTACCTACAATCTGCGCGAGACTGTCAACTGCCCAAAAACTGGTTTCAATATGCGGATGCGAGCCGTTGTGGATGCGGTCAAGCATTTCGAAAAAGACCGCGACGTCGGTATTTATATTGCAGAGCAAAAGACGCCACTTTTTAAATACTTCGCGGCTTACTACTCCCATGTGACGGGAAGCGAATACCTAGGTGATATGGTTCCCCTTGGCAGTTGCAACGCGGACGGCCTCCGCAATGAAGATGCAACGCAACTTACATTTGTCGATGACAATTTCGACGTTGTCTTATCTTTCGAGGTATTGGAACATATTCCTGACTACCGCAAGGCGCTACACGAGACGCGGCGGGTTCTTCGCACAGGCGGGCGTTTTTATTTCACCGCTCCATTCGTGCCGTCATGGCAGGAGACGATTGTTCGCGCGAAGATTGAAAATGGTGAGATCGTTCACATCCTCGAGCCGGAGTATCACGGTGACCCCGTAAGAGCCGAAGGAATTCTCTGCTTCCAACATTTCGGATGGGATATCGTTGATTCACTCACAGACGCCGGCTTTTCCAAAATAGAAGCGCTGGCCTTCGATCAACCGGATCATGGCTACTATACGCAAGAGCCAATTTTCGTATTCAGGGCCGTGGTATGACAGCTTACTGACATGCTTCACTTTCTGAAAAGTAATTTCTCGCCGAGAAACACCATTGGCATTTTCTCTATGTTTCTGTTTTGTATCTGCAGAGAATATGGCATTCATCTATCAGCAGGACATAGAAGAGTATGAAAAAACTCGTTTTTGTGGTAGGTGCCGGACGTAGTGGAACAAGTGCGATAACAAGAGCTTTGCAGGTTCTTGGTGTTGATCTAGGTGACACGCTGATGCAGGCCAACCCTGAATTCAACAGAAAGGGGTATTTCGAGGACCTTGAAGTATTCGACTTCAATAATAGGCTCTTCGAAAAGATCGGAAGTGTCTGGCATGACTTGAATCCCGTCGATCTTCGCTGCTTGGCAGGGCGCGAACTGGAAGACAGATGCATTGACCTGTTGACAAGAAAACTTGATAAAAAGGAAGTGTTCGGCCTCAAGGATCCCCAGATTTCAAGAATTATTCCATTCTGGAGCAACATTGCGCACCAGATTGATGTCGCTGATCACTACGTCATAGCTCTGCGTCATCCCTTGAGTGTTGCCCGGTCTTTGGCACGTTATACAGGGTTTAGCATCACTCGATGTTTCGAGATATGGTACACTTTCACATTAGACGCACTTAATGCTTCTGTGATTGGCCGGAGGGTTGTAATCTCCTATGAGAATATCCTCAGATCGCCTGCAGTTGAAATCTCTCGGATAGCAAAAATTATAGGTGTCCCCTTTGATCGCAACTCGGCACTTTTCCGCACGTATTCTGAGAGCTTTCTAGACAATGCGGATAATCACAATAATATCGATATAATCCCAAGTGGTGATTTTAAGGATCTGCCTGTAAAGGTTGAAAAGTTGTATGATTTCGCAACCAAACTTGCTGGTGAAGAGTTGGATATTGACAGCCAGGAAGCGCAGGCAACTATTTCCCAGTTTCAAGACTCGCGCAAAAATGATCTCTCGCTTGTTCGCCTTGTCTCTGAACTGGATGAAAAGATTGCGAGTTTCGAGCATGATTTCCAAGTGGCAAGTGAGACGATCCAGAGCCTGATCGTTGACCGAGATGCCTACAAAGCGGTTGTCGAAAGCCAAATGCCAGCTGAGATTGCCGCAAGAGATAAACAGATCGACGAGCTTCTGAAATTGGTTTCAGAGCTGAACGCAGCGCGGGGCACTTCAGAAGCCTGCTCTGTGCAGGCGGTCGCTCAGGAAAAATCAACGATCCTTAGAAAAATTCTGAATCTTCTTTTGAAGAAATAATCGGCGGGACAATCCGTACAAAAAAAGTGGTGTGGTCGTTCTCATGGGTTTGTATTTAAAAGCCACACCCTGCTCACCAAGCGTTTTGCAGAACCCGTGGAATACGACTGACTGGTCGAAAAAGCGAAGCGTAAGCGGCGGCTGCATCCCACCTCAGGTTCAGCTTGACGGCTTGAAGTTCCACGGGAGAAGTTCGTCGATGCGGC
>NZ_NBOA01000018.1:0-10848 GCF_002213235.1 Thioclava sp. F34-6 | reverse complement strand
CTCCACTCCTCTTCCAGCCAAGGAAGCGTAGCGGAAAACTCCAGCTTCAAACGGTCCAGTTTCCGGGGATCAGATCACCGGGTATTGGGATCGGCGGCGACCACGGTTCCTGCTGTCCGGTCTGATTAAATGCGGGGTTTGCGGGAGTGGTTTCGTCAAGATCAGTCAGAACCACTTTGGCTGTGCCGGCGCGCGCAACAAGGGAACCTGTACGAACACGAAGACTATCCGCAAGGATGTACTAGAAGCCACTGTCCTCAGCGGCCTTCAGCACAATCTCATGAATGACGAACTCCTTGAGGTCTTCTGCGAAGAGTACACACGGCACATGAATGCGCTGCGGATGGCCGAAACTGGAAACCGTGCGCGCGATGAAGCCAAGCTCACCAAGATCGTGCGCGACCTAGATCGGCTCGTCGATGCCATCATCGATGGCGTGCCTGCCGAGCGTGTCAAAGATCGCATGGAAACTCTCGAAATCCAAAAGACCGAGATCGAGGCCCGTCTTACCTCGGCGCCCCAGGAAGAGAAGCCGCTTCTGCACCCGTCAATGGGTGTGCGCTATCGGAAAGCTTTGAGCGAGCTCCGCGAGTCGCTCGAACAGAACGCAAACGGCGACGCAATCGAAGTTCTTCGAAGTCTTATCGACCGGATTGTGATGCACCCCGCTGAGGACGTACCGAAAGGCTTCGTCATCGATATCGAGGGCGATCTGGTCGGCATCTTAAGCCTCAGCCAGACAAGCTAAAAGGCCGTCGGACTTGCGTCTGACGACCTCGTGCAAATGAAGTTGGTTGCGGGGGCTCGATCTGGACTTGATTTGCCCGGCGATGACGAGACCGCCGAGCAAATGAAGTTGGTTGCGGGAGCTCGCATTGGCCTTGACCGAACAAGCACTTGCTTCACGCAGAAAGACGAGAGCGTCGACGAGCAGTTCCTTCAGACCCCGTTCTTCGGTGTCCGCCAGACGACCTGGCACCTGCGCAGTCCGAGGGACCGTGGCCCCAGTGGTGCCGCTTAAGCCCATCGGAACCAGATCATCGGCATCTTCTTGGCCGAGCATGCGGCAGTCGCGAAGTGCGCGGACCAGTTGCTGGTCTTGTAAGTCGGGGGCGTGAGGCTGCTCATGACGCCCAGCTACCATATTGGATTCACGAGATAAATCCCCACAGGGATTTGCGGAACAGAGTCTATCACCCATGCGACTGCCGCCGCACTGGAAGCCGAAATGAGCATTGCCAAAACTGCTACAGCGTAAAGTCTGCTCTGCTTGCGGAACCCATCGCTGAGCAAACGCGGTATGATCTTTTCTCGCCTAGCCAGGCGCTCAGGACCTGTCATCTATAGCTCATATTGATGTAATTTTCCTATTGCGCTTCATCAGATGTGCCCGAAGTTGGGGCTGAGCTGGCTCGACACAAGCACCCAGCTCCTAGCAAGTGGCGGAAGGTCACTCATGCTTAGCACCGAGCTGTTCGACCTTGGCGGAGCTCATGATTATCCGATCCTGATGACCTGCGATCAGCGACATATCCGTTGCTGCTTCCAATTCCCGAGTGAGTTCCGTAGGTAGATCCGCGGCAAACGTTTCAGACAAAAGCACAGCACGCTGCACCTGATATGGATGGCGTTTGTCGCGCTTCAAGACCGGACATCGCATCCGTTCCAGCAGCAGCGCCGGATGTAAAATCATAAAATAGCGCCCCAAAATCCCCTGCTCCATATCTTTCAAAAAAATCGCGTCATCATCATAGGCGCGTGCCGCGACGCGAGATTTGATCTGCTTAGAATATTTCTCGCCGATCAGGATTTGGTAATCGGCCAACGCATAGCGTTCGGCTACTGACAATCTGGCCATGGCCTCCTTGACATCTTCAAAGCAATATCGATAACCTATTGAGTATCCGTGCGACGCAAACCAATGCGTCAGCCTCATCTCGATGCGGCGTATAGTGAGGTCTTTGTTATTGTAGGTCTGTAGCCGTCGCCAGAACTCACGAAAATCAGCGCTGCGGGTTAATTTCGGACCAAAGCGATAAAAATAGGATTGCAGATGGCTGCGCTGCGGTGTCTTGGGACGCTCATTCATATAGATTCCGTAGAGGTCTGAATGATCGTCCCGGGCCGTTTCAATCAGATCGCAGCACGCAAACAAAGGAAACCAGATACTATCATTGAGTATAAACAGGTTTTCAAACGTGAGCCCTTGGTCAAGAATTTCTAGAACCCCAGCCCGGTACCCGCCAAAATCATAACCATAATTGGGTCGCTCAATCACCAGATACGCCTCTGCTAGCAGCCGCATCCGGTCCGTATTTAAAAGAGGCAATTGCGAGACAACCACAGGCGAAATGCCGCGATTATTCAGATAGGCGAGCATCTCGATGTAATACGCTGGGACACCTTGCGCTGGATAGAGCAACAACACTGCGCCATCCCTGTGCAGCAAAGCTTCCCCGGTATGCACCTTCGTCCCGGAACGGTCAGTTTGCCGTTGTCGAAAAGAGGCTAGAGACAAATCTAACACATTTCGCGGCTTATGAAGCAATCGGAGTAGTTCCCGTTTGATTTTCCAAAATGGCGTGGGTGTCATTTATTCTTTCTTTCCGGTAGTGGACCTGTATCGCTTTAATGGGGAATGTCCCGGACGGTGTTGAAAAGCGTTTCGGGTGACTCTGCGGATTTTATGGTTATGCGGCCTGAGTGAACGGGTCAAGCGGCGCATCAATTTCAGGGGCGCGGTGCTTTTCCAGCGCGGCCTTCAAGTCGGGCAGTTGCTTGTATGCTTTGAGAAGGCGGAAGCCCTTGCCTGCTTCGAGGATGCCGGCGGCGGCCCAGCACCGCCCAGTCCAAAGCCGATCAGCTTCAGCAGCTCTCGACAAACCCGGTCGTCTGCCGAAGCGCCTTGCGCAACAGAGTCTATCACCCATTGCGGAACTGTGTCTCATATAGCTTTTTGAACGCTCCACCTTTGGCAAGAAGTTCTTGCAGTGTGCCTTGTTCTGCCACCTGACCCGCCTCCAGATAGATTATTCTGTCGGCGTTCATCACGGTTGCCAGCCGGTGTGCGATAACGATTGTGGTTACGCCTGCACTGACACTTTCCAGCGCGTCACGAATATATGCCTCTGACTGGCTGTCTAGAGCGCTGGTGGCTTCATCCAGTAATAGAATTGGCGCTCGGCGCAAAACCGCTCGCGTGATTGATAACCGTTGCCGCTGTCCGCCAGAGAGAAACGCGCCATTTTCGCCGATATGCGTTCGATAGCCATCGGGCAGGCTTTCAATGAAGTCGTGAGCATAGGCGACGCGTGCGGCCTTGAACACTTCCTCATCTGTGGCATCTGGGCGGGCTACGCGCAGATTGCCCATCACCGTGTTGGAAAACAGAAATGTATCTTGCCCCACAAAAGCGATTTTTTGGCGCAGTGACGTAAAGGTGGCCTTGCGGATATCTTGTCCATCAATGCACACCGCGCCTTCTACTGGGTCATAAAGTCGCAAAATCAAGTTCAGAATCGTTGATTTCCCTGCCCCAGAGGGGCCGACGAGTGCCGTTGTCTTTCCGGCTTCGAACGTCAGGTTCAGATTTCGGATAACTGATGTGTCACCAACATAGCCAAATGAGACCTGATCTAGCGTCACTTCGCCTGGCCCGACCGCTAATTCACGGGCGTCGGGGGCCTCAATAAGATTAATTGGCTGATCCAGCAAATTATACATCATGCGGACGCCGATCATTCCCCCCTCAATCGTTACACGCATCCGAGATAGACGTTTTGCAGGTTCGTAAGCCATTAAAAATGCTGTCACAAACGACATCAACTGCCCCGCCGTTCCCACCGACTGTCCTGCAATGCTGATGCTGCTAAGAAGTACAACAGAGGCAATAGCGGCGCCGGTCAGCGTATCCATCAGAGGCGAAGTTGCGGATTCAAGCCGGACCATCTTGTTGGAGCGTTTTTCAACATCTCTTACCGCAGAATTCATGCGCTTTTGCATGATATCCTCCAGCGCAAAGGCTTTAATAACCCGTGCGCCGGCGGAGGTTTCTTGTACGACCTTGATGATCTCAGTCAGTCCGGCCATCTCCTGTGCCATGATTACGCGAACCTTGTTTAGGATTCGGCGCACGCCGATCACTGCTGCTGGGCCAACCACAAGAGCGATAAGCGACAAGATGGGTTGCTGATAGAACATGACAGCTACCAAACCTATCAAGGTCAAACTATCACGAACGAAACCTGTCACCACAACATCGATCACGTTGCGCGCCATTTGAGCGCTTTGCGTCACTCGCAGAAGCAGATCGGACGATTCCGTTGTATTGAAAAAGGCGATACCTTGGCGAAGCAAGTGTTTGAACAGCAATATTTGCTTTTCCGCGACGATACGATTACCTGCCCGTGCCATCAATACGGCCTGCGCAAAGCTTGCAATGCCTTTTGCCATGAAAATAAGAAAAACGCTGGCGGCGACCCCGTAAAGATGCGCCTTATTTTGAGGGTCGGACATGGCGTCCACAATTTTGCCCATGACCCAAGCAGATAGCGCTGTAGTGGCAGCAACCATTATCATCGCGGCGATTGCCGCAGCATATTTGCCTTTGTGTTCTGGTAGGCTTTCGGCCAGCAAGCGCCAAAGAAGGCTGTCGGCGGTTGCACGCCTAAGAAATTGAAAACGTTTCTGTTTCGCGATCATTTCGTCCTGGCCTAAATTTTCATGATAATCGTTCATGAGTAGCGCCTGAGATTTGTAGATGCCTTTTGGCCAGCGCGGGTGAACGTGACTGATCCCATCGCGAAAACCAATCGGTGTTGTCAAGTCAACATGAGTGGATCGATCGTACCGCGAAGATAGTGAGGATCTGAGGGTGGCGTAATTTCCGGCTAACGGTTCCCAACCTCAGATCAGGCGCTTATACGCCCCTTGTTCCATACCTGTGCTCCTTCACGCTCGGCAGGGCCTTAAAGTCGCACGATCAAACCGCGGGATAAACACCTAAGTCTCAGAGATCAGGCGTTTCAGATAGGTTCCATAGCTGCTTTTTCCGAACTGACTGGCGCGTGCGATGAGATCATCTGCATTGATCCAGCCATTTGCAAAGGCGATTTCATCGGGGCTGCCGCTTTGCAAGCCTTGACGCTGCTCAAGCGTGCGCACGAAATTCCCCGCTTCCAGCAGGCTGGCATGGGTGCCGGTATCGAGCCATGCATAGCCGCGCCCCATTTGTTTGACGGACAAAGCGCCGTCGACAAGATACATCTCAAGAAGCGAGGCAATTTCAAGCTCACCGCGCGCTGACGGGGTTACGTGACGGGCGCGTTCGGGCGCTGTCTCATCAAGAAAATAAAGTCCAGTGACCGCGTAGTTCGAGGGCGGTTTTGCAGGCTTTTCGACAATCGCGCGCACTTGGCCGTGGGCGTCGAAATCCACCACGCCGTAACGTTCAGGATCCGCCACGCGGTAGCCAAAAACCGTCCCCCCGACCGCCGCGCCATCGGCTTCTTGCAGCAAGATTGGCAGGCCGTGACCGAAGAAAATGTTGTCCCCTAGAACCATTGCCGAGGGTGCGCCCTGCAGAAAACCCTCAGCCAGAATATAAGCCTGCGCGAGACCGTCAGGAGAGGGCTGCGTGATATATTCTAGCGAGATGCCCCATTGGCTGCCATCGCCCAACGTGCGGCGAAACTGATCCTGATCAACCGGGGTCGTGATGATCGCGATTTCACGAATGCCCGATAGCATCAGCGTGGTCAGCGGATAATAGATCATCGGTTTATCATAGATCGGAAGAAGCTGTTTGGACACGCCGATGGTGATCGGATAGAGCCGCGTTCCCGTGCCACCCGCCAGAATTATGCCTTTGCGTTTGGTCACAGCGTGGCCTCCAACTCGCTAAGAATTTGCGCCAATCCAGCTTTCCAGTCTGGTGGAGCAATCCCGAAATCCCGCGTAAGACGCGCACAGTCCAGCCGCGAGTTATGCGGTCGCGCGGCGGGTGTCGGGTATTGCGCACCGGGGATGCCGGTGACGGTTATATCGCTGTGGGCTTGCGCAAAGATCTCAGTCGCGAATTCCTTCCAGCTCACCCACGGGATGCCGCCATAGTGATAAACGCCGCCACCCTGACCTGCCCCCAGTGGCGCAGCGATGCGCAGCAATGTCGCGGCGATGTCGGCGGCGGGCGTTGGCCCGCCGATTTGATCCTCTACAACGGCAAGCGCATCTCGGGTTTGCGACAGGCGCAGCATCGTTTTGACGAAATTACTGCCGTGCGACGACACCACCCAGCTTGTGCGCAAAATCGCAGAGCGCCCGCCCGCCTGCACGATGCCTAGCTCACCCGCCAGTTTTGAGCGGCCGTAGGCGTTCAACGGCGAGACGGGATCAGCCGGTTGCCAAGGGGTATCGCCCGAACCATCAAATACGTAATCGGTCGACAGATGCAGAAACGGAATTCCCTTGGCCGCGCAAGCCGCCGCCATGGCTGCGGGCGCATCGCCGTTGATGACGGTCGCCAAGGCTTCGTCGTCTTCAGCGCGATCTACGGCGGTATAGGCGGCGGCGTTTATGACGCAAGTCGCGTTGCTTTCCTCGATCACTTTGGCGCAGGCCGCCGGATCGCTCAGATCGGCAGCGTCACGGCCCAGTGCGGTGACCGCGCCCTGGCGCTGCAACTCGGTTGCGACCTGACCGGTCTTGCCGAAAACGAGGATCATGCCTTCACCCCAAGCCGCTCGCCAACGCCTTCGCGGGTTTGTAGCGCACGCCACCAATCCTCATTGTCGAGATACCATTGCACGGTCTTTGCAAGCCCTTGTTCCACCGTGACGCTGGGGCGCCAACCCAATTCGCAGCGAATACGACTAGGATCAATTGCGTAGCGCGCGTCATGGCCGGGACGGTCGGTGACAAACGTTATCTGATCGGCATAGGAACCGCTGGGCTTTGGTTTTTTCTGATCGAGAATGGCGCACAGCGTTTTGACTAAGTCTAGATTTGAACACTCATTCTCGCCGCCGATATTGTAGCTGCGTCCCGAAACGCCCTTTTCGAGCACCAGCAACAGGGCATCGGCGTGATCCTCGACATAAAGCCAGTCGCGGATATTGGATCCATCGCCGTAGATCGGCAGCTTGGCTCCGGCCAAGGCTTTGAGGATGATCACCGGGATCAGCTTTTCGGGGAAATGAAACGGGCCGTAATTGTTTGAGCAATTGCTGAGCACGACGGGCAGGCCATAGGTCTCATGCCAAGCGCGCACCAGATGATCTGAGCTCGCCTTTGAGGCCGAATAGGGCGAGCGCGGATCATAGGGGGTTGTCTCAGTGAATTTGACACTCGGATCATTGGGCAAAGAGCCAAACACCTCATCCGTCGAAATGTGATGGAAGAGGAAAGTGGCGGGCTTACCTTGATCGGACCAGTAGCGGCGCGCGGCCTCGAGCATGTTGAACGTGCCGGTGATATTCGTCTCGATGAAACGGCCCGGCCCGTCGATGGAACGATCAACATGGCTCTCGGCGGCCAAATGCATCACAGCATCGGGGCGGTGCTGGGAAAACACCCGATCCAGGGACGCGCGGTCGCGGATATCGACGTGCTCAAAGGCGTAGCGGTTGCTGCTCGAAACGCTGGCTACGTTCTCTAGGCAAGCCGCATAGGTCAGTGAGTCAAGGTTGATGACATGATGACCGCGCGCCACAGCAAGCCGCACAACTGCAGATCCGATAAACCCTGCCCCACCTGTAACCAATAGCTTCATGCGGCACCATCCCAAATGAACGGGCTATCGAGATCAGCGAACCGGCCTGCCTCGAAATCTTTTTGCGACAATGCGGGTTCCGCACCCTCACCGAGCGCCCAGTCAATGGCTACGTCAGGATCGTTCCAGCGGAGAACCCCTTCGCTTTGGGGCGCGTAATATTCGGTGCATTTGTAAATGATCTCGGTACTTGGTTCGCGGGTGATGAACCCATGCGCAAATCCGGCGGGGATTAGCAATTGCCGCCCGTTCTCAAAGCTGAGTTCAGTCCCAAACCACTGACCGTAAGTCGGGCTGCCCTTGCGGATATCAACCGCCACATCCCACAACCGCCCGCGCCCACATCGCACCAGTTTATCCTGCGCGTGAGGTGGCGCTTGAAAATGCAGACCGCGGACTGTGCCGACGGCTTGCGAAAGCGAATGATTGTCCTGGACGAAATCAAAATGGAGCTGGTTTTGCGCAAAAGACCTTGCGCTAAAGGTTTCGCAGAAAAACCCGCGAGCGTCGCCAAACCGCTTGGGGATCAAGACAAAGACGCCCGCGAGGGGAGTTTGTTCAACAAGCATGCAGGCCTCTCGTTGCGCTAGATCGGATTGGGGGCAAAATGGTCTAGAGTGAACAAGATTGCCAGTGGCAAAATGCGTATCATCGGTCGGTTTGGGAGACTTGGCACCGTGTCCAATCAAGAAGATGGCCTCCTGCCGTGGCTCTATTGCATAAATCCGATGAGGGATTCATCTCGTGAATCCATAGTGGTAGCTTGGATGAATGAGCAGCCCCACACGGCCGACCTACAGGACCAGGAACTGGCCTGCCTAAAAAAGCGCTCAAGCGCCGAGGCTCGCTGACGATATGGTTCGACCCCGAGATGAGCTGGGATGCCGTGCCGACAGGCAGGCGGGGCTGCCAGCAGACTTACAGTGACACCGCCATCCAGACATGTCTGACGATGAAGGTTCTGTTCGGCATGGCATTGCGGCAGACAACGGGCTTCGTCGATAGCCTGCTTCAATTGGTCGGCCTCGACTGCACCGTACCTGACTTCTGCACGCTGTCGCGCCGCCAGAAGACATTAGCTGTGAACATCCCGTATCGAGGGGCCAAGAGGCCTCCGCACCGGCTGATCGACAGTACGGGATTCGAGGTCGAGGGTGAAGGCGAGTGGCACGCCCGCAAGCATGGCGGCCCGAAACGGCGCGTCTCGCGCAAGATCCATCTGCGGATTGGTAAGGAAACGCCGGAGGTTCAGGCCGTGGAGATCACAGGGAGCCACATCGGCGATGCGCCGGTGTCACCCGACCTGCTCAAACAGATCCCGGCGCACGCGCAGATCGACAGCGTCACCGCCGACGGTGCCTACGACATCCGAAGATGCCACGATGCCATCGTTGACCGCGCGCGCACCCAGTCATTTTGCGCCGCAAGAACGCCAAGCCGCGGCACACAGTCACCGCCGGCGCGGTCGTACGAAACGAAGCGTTGCGAGCATCGAAATACCCCGGTGTCCTCGGCGACGATAGAGCGGATACCATCGCCGAAGCCGCCTCGAGACGAAGATGCACTGTGTGAAACGGCTGGGGTAGCGCCTCATGGCACGGGCCTTCGACCGACAGGTCGCCGGGATTCAGGTCCGTGTCGCCGTTCTGAACGGCTACATCGCGCTCGGCATCCCTGTCGCGGCCCCCGGCCACCAGTTCGTTTGTGCAACAGAGGCGACGGAACTCACAAAAGATAAAATGACACTGCAGATTGAATCGCAATAAAAATGGAAATCATCTCTAGCAAGTAAGATTTCGAGAGCCCGCTCAACCTGCCCGCCCCATAAAATACAAATATTGCGGAAATTATCACTCCTGGCTGGAAAATAGTCCCATAAAGAAAAAATAAATTTTCAATTGGCGCACCGCAATAAGAATAATGTTCAGGAATTTCATTCATAGGTGTGACGACATCTATTGCAAGCAGTGTCAATATTATTGCAATCACGCCAATCGCCATGGCTGATGAAATTGATAGAAGTATATCGAGCGTCGCGTTCAATTTGATACCTAAACGTCACATTTCTCGAGGCGGCACAGGGTGAGCCAAACACCATCCATTAATATCCGCACGTTCATTTCTACAAGAGACGAGATCCATGCGCCATCAGTGAGCTGCCATGTTATCGTTCCACAGCAATGCTTTATCCCCAAAGGGATGCCAAGGCAAATGCATTTGGCATGACTCGGCCTTCAAGCGATTCGGTGAAGTGGTCCGAGAAAACTCGACAGCCTGCTAGGCTCAGGACTCATAACCAGAAGAGCACTGTTGCGGCCAACGCGATGGCAGAGAGAAAGACCTTCGTGCATCTGTCGTAGCGGGTCGCCACGCGTCGCCAGTCCTTAAGCCTGCCGAACATTATCTCGATCCGTATCGGCGCTTATCATATTTGACGGGGACCTTGCACGCCTTGCGGCCAGGGATGCAGGCCCTTATCCCCTTGTCCTGCGGGGCTTCTCGGAACCAGTCGGCATCGTGACCTCGATCAACCAGCAGCCACTTTGCGGCCGGTAGGTCACCGAGAAGAGCCGCCGCGCCGGTGTAGTCACTGACCTGGCACGCAGACATGAAGAACCGGATCGGGCCACCGCATGTGTCGGTCACAGCGTGCAGCTTGGTGTTCATCCCGCCCTTGGTTTGACCGATCAGGCGCCCGCATCCCCCTTTTTACTCCGCAGGCTCGAGGCCGTGCGGTGCGCTTTCAGGTAGGTCGCATCGATCATGATAGTCGTCGGTTCCATCGCTTCGGCGGCCAGCCCCTCGAATATTCGGGCGAACACCCCCATCTCGCTCCAACGCTTCCAGCGGTTGTAGAGTGTCTTGGGTGGACCGTATTCCCTCGGTGCATCGCGCCAGCGCAACCCATTGCGGTTGATGAAGATTATCCCGCTCAGAACACGACGATCATCGACCCGTGGGCGGCCATGGCTCTTCGGAAAGGACGGCTCGATCCGTGCCATCTGATCTGATCCCCGGAAACTGGACCGTTTGAAGCTGGAGTTTTCCGCTACGCTTCCTTGGCTGGAAGAGGAGTGGAG
>NZ_NBOA01000017.1:0-11382 GCF_002213235.1 Thioclava sp. F34-6 | reverse complement strand
TGCCTGCCAGACAGCCTCGACCCCGGGGAGTGGAGGCTGCTTGGCAAAGAAGAGATCGCCCTGGTCTTCCGATAGTTCTTCGGATTGGCTCAGATCACCCCAAGCATACGCATCGCTTCGGCAACCCGCACGAAACCGGCGATGTTGGCGCCCAGGACATAGTCGCCGGGCGCGCCATACTCATCGGCAGTTTCAGCACAACGATCATGGATGCTCTTCATGATCTGTGCCAGCCGTTGTTCGGTCTGCTCAAAGCTCCAACGGTCACGGCTGGCATTCTGCTGCATTTCCAGTGCCGACGTTGCAACGCCCCCCGCGTTCGCCGCCTTGCCGGGCCCGAACAGGATGCCGGCCTCGCGCAGGATTCGGATTGCTTCGGGGGTGCAGGGCATGTTCGCGCCTTCGCCGACAGCCAACACACCGTTCTTGACCAGTGACTTTGCATCCTTGCCCGTCAATTCGTTCTGGGTGGCCGAGGGCATCGCCACATCACAGGGCAAATCCCAAATTGATCCTTTGTCGGTCGACACGAAATGCGCGCTATCCCCGCGAAGCCGGGCATATTCCGAAATGCGCTTGCGGCGCACGGACTTGACTTCCTGAAGCAAGGACAGGTCAATCCCAGCGTCGTCTATGACATAACCGCTGGAATCCGAACAGGCGATGACCGTGCCGCCAAATGACTGCACTTTCTCGATGGTGTGGATGGCCACATTTCCCGCACCGGACACGACCACGCGCTTGCCGTCGAAATCGGTCTGGCGCGTTTCAAGCATGGCCTTGGTAAAATAGGTGTTGCCGAAACCCGTTGCCTCGGTCCGAGCGCGGGATCCACCGTAGGCAATGGCTTTGCCGGTGAATACGCCCGACTCATAGCGGTTGGTCAGGCGCTTATACTGGCCGAACATGTATCCAATTTCGCGCCCGCCTACACCGATATCGCCGGCTGGTACATCGGTCTGCTCGCCCAGATGGCGGTGCAGTTCGGTCATGAGCGATTGGCAGAAACGCATGATCTCGCCATCGGATTTACCCTTGGGATCGAAATCCGTACCGCCCTTGCCGCCACCGATCGGTAGGCCGGTCAATGCATTTTTGAAGATCTGTTCGAAGCCCAGGAACTTGATGATCCCCAGGTTGACCGAGGGGTGGAAACGCATCCCGCCCTTGTAGGGGCCGAGGGCCGAGTTGAACTGGACGCGAAAGCCGCGATTGATCTGGACGTTGCCCTGATCGTCCACCCAGGGAATGCGAAAAATGATCTGACGCTCTGGCTCACAGATGCGTTCGATGAGCGCTTGCTCAAGATAATCGGGGTTCTTTGCGACCACGCGCCCGAGGCTTTCCATCACCTCGTGGACGGCCTGGTGAAATTCCGGTTCGCCGGCATTGCGCCGCATCACTTCGGCAAGGATCGGTTGCAGCTTTTCATCGATATTGTTCATGTACTTCGTCGCTTTAGGGGGAATGTCAAAGGGGTGCGGAAAATGTGTGCGTCAGCAAGGCAAATGCACATTTATTAATCCATCTATTTGATCCTCAACCGCTGTGCAATCCGGCCTCGGTCAGGATGAGGTCGAGAGGGATATCGTGGGGTTGCGGGTAGATGGTTTTGAGCTGTGCCGACTTGAAACCAATGCCGATGACAAAAGGTTTCGGGTCAAGCGCCGCCAATGTCCGGTCGAAATAGCCCCCGCCATAGCCGAGGCGATAGCCATCCGCCGTCCAGCCGACGAGGGGGGCAAGCGCGATATCGGGCCGGACGACGGGGGCGTCCGGCGGCGGAACGGGTATGTTCCAATCGCCGCGCACCATACGGGTTTCGGGCGTCCAGCGGCGAAAGGTGAGCGGGGCCGCCCTGGTTTCGACCAGTGGCAGGGCGACGGTTATACCGGCCTTGTGAAGCTCGACCATCAGCGGGCGCAGGTCGGGTTCGCCCTTGATCGGCCAGTAGGCGGAAAAGACTTTGCCCGGTGCCCCGCCGAAGCGGTCTTTCAACACCTGTCGCAGATGCCCGGCCAGCGCCTCGCCGATCTCCTTGCGTTCAGCAACCGACAGTGCCAGACGGGCGGCGCGCAGACGGGTGCGTTCGGCCTTGCGCCAACGCGCGACATCACGTGCCTGCTCGGGATCGACAGCCAGCGGATCGAAATACTCCGGTGCGACCTCGGCGGCATAGCAGGGCGGTGAGGAAAAGCCGCTTTGGCAGCGGAAGCTCTTGAAGTCGTCGCTCATGATATCGCCGTGAAACCGTTACGGATTGGGCCCTTCAGGATATGCCGGGCCTGCGCGACCATGGCGTTCAGACGTGCGGCCGCAGGGACGACATCGGGGATGTTTCCCGCGCCCTGACCGGCATAGAGCGCCATCGCTTCCAGATCGCCGGTTGTGGTGCGCAAGGGTGAATCCGTGCTGAAGCGCAGACGGGGCTGATCGTCGTCATGGGCGATGGTCTCGCGCGGCAGGCTGTCCGGGTCCTGACCCAGGTAATTGCCCTTGAGACCCTCCGTCACGCTGTTGCCGATCACCCGCACCGCAGCGCCCTTGGGCCAGTTCAGAACGAACACATCGGTCAGCACCGTATCTTCGCCCGTGGCCTCGACGATGCGAGACTTGTGATAGGAATGCGCAAAGGATTCTTCGGTCGCCAGAAAGGCGGTGCCGCATTGCACGCCGCTGGCCCCGATCGCCAATGCGGCGGCAAGCCCTTCGCCCGTCGCGATCCCGCCCGAGACGACGACCGGCAGGTCGGTCCCGGCCAGTATCCGTTCCGCCAGCCCGAAGGCGGGACTTCGTCCGTGCACATGGCCGCCCGCCTCGATCCCCTGTGCGATGATCACATCCGCCCCGGCAGCTTCGGCCATCCGCGCGGCGGCCTCCGTTCCGACCTGATGCAATACGAGACATCCCGCGTTTTTCACCCGCGCCACCACATCCGGCATCACATCCCAGAAAAAGCAGAAGGCCGTCACACCAAGATCGAGGCAACAGGCGATCTGTGCCTCAAGCAACTGCGGCTCTGTCGCCGCCGGGATCAGGTTGACGGCGAAGGGCCGGTCCGTCGCCGCCCGCATCGCGGTGACCTCCCGTGTGATCAGGTCGATGGGTTCGCGCACCATCCCCAACATCCCATAGCCGCCCGCATTGGCCACCGCCGCCGCCAGTTCCCATCGGGACACGCCGCCCATGCCCGCCAGCAGGACGGGTGCCTCGCATCCAAGCAGATCGCAAAGCGGCGTTCGCAGAGGTTCCGCACTATGTTGGTCTGTCATTTTTCCCCTCCCTTTCCAACCATCGGCGCAGGCAGTCCCGCAGCACGACGGCGTTATTGTGTTCCTCGTCCTTAGAGGCATAGAGCAGCGTGACGACATCGCCCTGCGCGTATCCGGCAAGCTCACACACCAAATCTTCGCGCGTGGCGAGTTCCGCCCGGTAGCGCGTACTGAAGTCCTGCCACTGATCAGGATTGGCATGAAACCAGTGTCGCAACGTATCGCTAGGCGCGATGTCCTTGCACCAGTCGAACAGCCGGGCGCGGTCCTTCGCCACGCCGCGTGGCCAAAGCCGATCGACCAGAATCCGCTTGCCGTCCGACACCCGCGCCGCGCGATAGACCCGCTTGACGCGGATACGCTCGCCGGGGGTGTCGGGGATGGGGGGCCTTGCAGGGGGCATCAGCTGTCCGGTTGGCCCGTGTCGCCGATCATCTCCACCGCCTTCAGCGCGTGGGCCCAGGCCGCCCCGGCGCGCATTTCGGATGCAACCCAGATGGCTTCCATGATCTGTTCGCCCGAGGCCCCCTCACGCTTGGCCGCCTTGACGTGGCCTTCGATGCACCACGGGCATTGAGTCACATGCGCCACGGCCACCGCGATGAGCTGCTTGGTGCGTGTATCGAGCGCCCCTTCGGAGAACACCGCTTTCGAGAACGCGCGGAATGCGTCTTCGGCATCGGGTGCCAGGGCATGACGCCGGTCGACAAGGTCCCTGGTAGGTTTTGGGAGGTGTAGCTCAGACATGGCCCGTCTCCCGCGTTTCGAATTGCGGAAACAGCACATCGTTTTCCAGCCGGATATGCTCTTCGAGGTCGTCAAGGAATTCACCGACCCCGGTATAAAGCCGCGTCCAGCTTCGGCAGGCGCCGTCCGGCAATGTCAGGTTGTTGGTCAGGTGCCGGATTTGGCCGACTTCGGCTTCGTGGTTGTCATGATCCGCGCGCATTGCCGCAATCGGCGCATCCAGCCCCGCCGCCGCGTTGCGAATGGCGGGGAACAGGATCAGTTCCTCTTTCTTCATGTGAACTTCCAGGTCACCGATCATCCGGTGCAATAGGTCGGCCAAACCCGCGGGAACCTCCGTTTGCCCGGCATGGACCGCTTCGACCTTTTCCGACAAGGTCGCCAGTTCAGGAAGCTGGGCACGGTGTTTTGCGTGATACTCGGTCTCGATGAAACTGGTCAGGTCGCTCGGGTCTTGCGGGGGCATTGGTTTTGTCATGTTCGTATCCTCGGGTCAGAGCAGTGATGGAATTGTCCGGGGCTTCGCATCCTCGACCGCCATATGCAGCGAGCGTGCGATCCGCTCGGCGCGTTCGATGACATGCGCCGCGCCTTCGGGCGGGCAGGTTTCGGCCGCGGTTTCGCGGAACAGCGTCAGCCAGCGGTCGAAATGATCCCAATCCACGGGCAGGCCGACATGCGCCGGGACCGGGGCTCCGTGATACCGGCCCGTCATCAAGGCGACCGAACACCAGAAGGCCACCATGCGCTCCAAGTGCGGGCCCCAATCCGAAATCCGTTCAGCGAAGATCGGGCCAAGCGCCGGATCCGCGCGCACCTTGCCATAGAAGCAATGCACCAGTTCGGTCAGCTTTTCTTCGTCCAGCCCGGTCCGCGCCATGATCTCGGCAGTCATTTGCGGGCGGGCGGAATTGATCTGTGAGACGGCAGTCGACATGGGGCCCTCGGGAAATTGGTCTTGAGTCTCATGCTATCTCTGCTAAATAGGTGTTGTAAATTCCAATTTGAAGATCTGCGGGATGCCATGAACCTTACCTCCTTCACCGACTACGGACTTCGAATGCTGATGCGGATGGCGAGCGCGCCCGACCGGGCGTTCTCAACGGCAGATTTGGCAGAGGAGTTCAAACTGTCGCGCAACCACCTGGCGAAGATCATGCAACGGCTCGCGCAGGCAGACATCGTCGAGACCCGACGCGGGGTGAATGGGGGCGCTGTCTTGCGATCCAGTCCGGCCGACATCCGGCTTGGCGACGTCGTGCGGCTGCTCGAACAGGGACAGTCGCTCGTCGAGTGTTTCGGGCCGGATGGCGGAGACTGTTCGATCGAGAGATGTTGCCGCCTGAAATCCCGGCTTCGACAGGCGGAGCGTCAGTTCATCGCCGATCTGAACAGATCCACGCTCGCCGATATCGCCCTTCCCGAACGGGCGGCCGCATGACGAAGAAAGGCAGATCAAGATGACAGCATCGTTGTCGGTTTCCGAACGTCGGGTTGGCATGGCCCTGTCGGTCCTGTTGGCCCTGATGGGCCTTGCCATGGCTGCATCGGCGCGTCACGGGGTCATGTCGACCCACGGGTTCATGGCGCTCGGGCTCGGGATCGCGCTCGCATTTCTGCTCGGCGGCGCGCTTTATGATCCCGAACCACCGGCCAATCGGTTGCAGCGCTACTACGACGCGCCGACCCGTTTCGGACTCGTCATGACACTGATCTGGGCGATGATCGGCATGGGAATCGGAGTCTGGGTTGCAGCGCTCTTGTACTGGCCAGAGGGAACGCCTCCTTGGCCGGCTACCAGCTTCGGTCGACTGCGTCCCGTGCACACCACCGGGATTATCTTCGGCTTTGGCGGCAACGCGCTGATCGCCACGTCTTTCCACGTCCTGCAACGCACCTCGCGCGCGCGGCTCGCCGACAATCTGAGCCCCTGGGTCGTGCTCATCGGCTACAACCTGTTTTGCGCCTGGGCCGTCACCGGCTATCTGATGGGGTCAACCCAATCCAAGGAATATGCCGAGGCCGAATGGTATGCGGATCTTTGGCTGGTGGTGATCTGGGTGACGTATTTCGTCTTGTATATCCGCACGCTTGCCCGCCGGAACGAGCCGCATATCTATGTCGCCAACTGGTATTACCTGGCCTTCATCCTCGTCGTGGCGATGCTGCACATCGTCAACAACATCGCCCTTCCCGTGCGCTGGACGACTGCAGAGAGCTTTCCGATCTGGTCGGGCGTGCAGGATGCCATGGTGCAATGGTGGTATGGCCACAATGCGGTTGCCTTCTTCCTGACCGCGGGGTTCCTCGGGATGCTCTATTATTTCCTCCCGGTGCGTTCCGGGCGACCGATCTGGTCCTACCGCCTGTCGATCGTCAGCTTCTGGGGCATCACCTTCTTCTATATCTGGGTGGGCTCGCACCACCTGCATTACACCGCGCTGCCTTACTGGGCGCAGACGCTCGGCATGACATTCTCGGTAATGTTGCTGGTGCCAAGCTGGGCCTCGGCGGGCAACGCCATCGCCACTCTGAACGGCGCATGGCACAAGGTGCGCGATGACGCCACGCTGCGCTTCATGTTCGTGGCCGCGGTGTTCTATGGGCTGTCGACCTTCGAAGGATCGTTCCTCGCCATTCGCCCGGTCAATTCGCTGTCGCACTATACCGACTGGACCGTGGGCCACGTCCATTCCGGCACACTTGGCTGGGTGGCGATGATCGTCTTTGGCGCGATCTATACGCTCGTTCCTCAGCTCAGTGGCAAGACGGAGATGGCGTCGCCACGGGCCGTCGAATGGCACTTCTGGCTCGCCGTCGCCGGAACACTCGTCTACGTCGTGTCGATGTGGAATGCCGGCATCACGCAGGGGCTCATGTGGCGGGCCTATAACGAGAACGGCGCGCTATCCTACAGTTTTGTCCAGTCGGTGGAGGCGATGGCCCCCTATTACCTGTTGCGCACCATCGGCGGCGGGCTGTTCCTGACCGGGGCTGTGATCTGCGCTTGGAACTGTCGCGCCACGATGCGCGGAACGACGGGGGATGCCACCGACCGCCCCCTTGTCGCGCAGCCGGCGGAGTGAGCCCATGCTGAAACTGCACTATAATCTGGAAAAAATCTCCATGGGGCTGGTGGCCGCAATCATCGTGGCCGCTTCGATTGGCGGGATCGTGGAAATCGCGCCACTGTTCACCATCGACGAGACGGTTGAGCTTCCCGATGACCTGCGCCCTCATACGCCATTGGAACTGGCGGGCCGCGAGATCTATATCCGCGAGGGTTGTTATGCCTGCCACAGCCAGATGGTGCGCAGCCTGGCCGATGAGGTGGACCGCTACGGTCCCTATTCGCTGGCCTCGGAAAGTGCCTACGATCACCCGATGCTCTGGGGATCGAAGCGCACCGGCCCGGATCTGGCGCGACTGGGCGGCAAGTATTCGGACGACTGGCATGTGGCGCACCTGATCGACCCTCGCAGCGTGGTGCCGGCCTCGATCATGCCGTCCTACCCTTGGCTGACGCGTCCCCTTGATACCGATCTGTTGTCTGACGCGCTGGCCACGCTGGCCCGGCTTGGCGTACCCTATGACGAGGACATGATCGCGGCGGCGGAAGCCGATGCCCTGGCGCAAAGCCGCCCCGACAGCGACGCGGTGGACGGATTTCTGGAGCGTTACGGCGAACGTCCTGCGGCCCGTGTCTTCGATGGCAATCCGTCTCGCCTGACAGAGATGGATGCGCTTTTGGCCTATCTCCAGTCGCTGGGCTCCTTGACCGATGCGCCCTACCGGATACTGGCGGAGGGATCCCAATGACCCATGACATGCTGGTCTATCTGTCCAAGACGGTTGGCCTGATCTGGCTTATGGGATGCTTCCTGATTGTCGTCATCCGCGCCTACAGCCCGTCACGGCGCAAGGCCTATGACGCCGCCGCCCGGTCCGTGCTGCCTTCAAAGGAGGGTGGAGATGACTAACCCGACCGATCCGAGGCAACTGCCGGGCGCCGATCCTCATACGGGCAATCGCAAGACCGATCCGGTCACCGGCTACGACACCACGGGGCACGACTGGGGCGGTATCACCGAGCTCAATACCGCGTTCCCGAAGGTCGTGATCTGGGCACTGGTGCTGACGTTTCTTTATTCGGTCGTTGCCTGGGTTCTCTTGCCCGCCTGGCCGACCGGACGCGATTACACACGTGGCTTGCTCGGGCTGGACCAGAGCGAAGAAGCGATCAAGGGCTTCAACAGCCTTGCCGACAGGCGGCAGGACTGGCTGTCTCGTTTCGAGGGCGAGAATTTCGTCGCTCTGCAATCCGACGCGACACTGATGGCGACCGCAATGCCCGTCGCCGCGCGCCTGTTCGCCGATAACTGCGCGGCTTGCCACGGCACGAACGGGCAGGGAGGGCCGGGCTTTCCGGTCCTGTCGGACGACACGTGGCTCTGGAGCGGTGACGCCGGAGAAATCGCCACGACGATCCGTCATGGCATCAATGCCGACGATCCCGACACCCGCTATGCCGAAATGCCGGCCTTTGACTGGATGGAGCGGTCTGATCGGTTAGCCTTGGCCGATTTCGTTTCCGAGATGCCCGGTGGAGCTGTCGATTTCGAAAGTTCCGTGGGCACGGTCTTCGCAGAGAATTGCAGTTCGTGCCACGGTTCGACAGGGGACGGCGGTCTCGAAATCGGCGCACCGTCCCTTACGGATGAGGCCGTGATTTATGGACAGGACCCGGGAACGGTGATGCAAACGCTCCGACGCGGGCGTCATGGGGTGATGCCGGCTTGGTCGGGTCGCCTGTCAGAGGCCGAAATCAACCTCCTGGCGCTCTATGTGGCCCGGCTTGGCCAATCTGTAGGAGGCGAATAATGAGGCCGGCCGTACAAAAACGGTTGGCGGGCGGCGCGGCGCTGGCCGCCGTCCTGCTGTTCCTCGCCGCGAATGCGCATCTGCTGACCGTTGCCCTGCGATCGCAGCCGGATTGCCGCGAAACGGCCGGGGCGATGCCTGCCAGGCGGTCCTGCTGAAAAGGAGAACGGGATGCTGGAACCACTACCAACCTTGCGAAACCCGGATCGGCCGGCCTCGCCCCACGCACGCAACCTGCCATCGACTTCGGCGGCGGACTGGTTGCGAGCAGGTTGGCGTGATGTCCGCAAGGCTCCGTGGTCCAGCCTTGCCTATGGGCTGTTCCTGACACTGGTATCCTATGCGGTCCTCTGGGCGCTCAACGCTAGCCATCTCTTGTATCTCGCGCTGCCCGCGATCTCCGGTTTCCTGATTGTCGGTCCGTTCCTGGCGATCGGGCTTTACGAGAAAAGCCACAGGCAGGCGCAGGGTGAACAGGTTTCGCTTTCCGACATGCTGGTGTTCCGGCCGGCGTCGGGCGGGCAATTGGCCTATGCGGGATTGCTGCTCGGACTGCTCGTCCTGTTCTGGCTCAGGGCTGCGGACCTGCTCTATGCGCTGTTTTTTGGCCTTAGCCCGTTCCCCGGCGCGGAGGAGGCGTTGACCAACGCATTGACGACGCCACGGGGATGGGCGCTAGTTATCACCGGTACCCTGGTGGGCGGGTTGTTCGCGGCCTTCGCCTTCGCGATCAGCGTCTTTTCCATTCCCATGCTGGTGTCGCGCAAGACCGATGCGCTGACCGCCATGGGGCTGAGTTTTGTCATGGCGGTGCAAAATCTGCGCCCCATGCTGGTTTGGGGTCTGTTTGTCGCCCTGGGATTGGGCCTGTCAGTCGTAACCGGCCTGATTGGGCTGATCGTCCTGTTCCCGGTTCTTGGTCACGGCACCTGGCATGCTTACCAGGCAATCGCAGGTGAGCGGCAGTGAGCTTCCTGTTGCTCATACCTCTCTCGCTCGGACTAGGTTTGCTAGGTCTCTGCGCGTTTTTCTGGGCGCTCAGAAACGGACAGTTCGATGACCCTGATGGTGCCGCGTGGCGCATCATCCCCCCTCATCACCCACTCGAAATGGAAGGAAAACCCGATGGCAGATTGGCTACCGACACTTAAAACGGCAACGCCCGAAGAGGGTTATGACCTTGCGGTAAAGCTTGCACGCGTCGCTGTGAAGCTGACCCAACCAGACGCCGAGGTGCGCGACCGGTTGCGGCCGGAATACGCCGAAGACTCCGATGCCCTTATCGCTGTCAGCCAGGTGGTCGCGACGCATTTCGCCACCGTCGCGTCGGCAAATGACTACTGGCAAGACAGGACATGACCGACGTTGAACGACGCGGGGACCAATTCGTCGTCGATGCGCTGGTTCTGGCCGACGCGTTTGACCTGTCCGTCGAAGAAACCCGTCACCGGATGCAAGGCGGGCAAATCGCATCTCTTTGCGAAACGGGAGAGGGTGAGGACGCGGGCCGTTGGCGATTGACATTCCGTCACCAGAGCCGCGCCCTGCGGTTGATCGTGGATGCCCGTGGCGAGATTCTGGGCAAGAGCACGTTTCCAGTCGGTCATCCGAACAGGGCTGTCCAAGCAAGATAACGTGGAACCTGCCACAACCAGGCGCGCCAAAACCTGAGGGCGAAACATTTCTGCGAACCTTTCTGACTCTGGCGCATCAAAGAGACAGGTGGCCACGACTGTGGCACCCCAGACATTGAAAGGAAGCAAAATGAAATCCGCTCTCACTCTCGCCGCGATCGCGCTCACTTTGTCCACGGGCAATGCCCTTGCCCATGACGAGGACGCCGCTGCAGATGTCACCCCCGGGCGCGCCCTATATCCAGGTCAGCGATGCGCTGCCCCTGCCGGAATTCATCCCGGCTCTCGGCACGCTGTTCGTTGACCCGGATACGCTCCCAGCCGGCCCGTTCCTGGCCTATGACCATTACGGCAAGCTCTCGGCCACGGTATACATGACGCCGTTGGAAGATCTGTCGAACGGGACCGCCTACGACGGTCTGGGGATCGGCAGTCACACGGTGTCCGGCGTCGACGTCTACTTCAACGCCGGGCATCCCGGCGTGGACAGGGCCCATGCCCATGTCGTGCTTTTCCATGACGAGGACGCCAAATCGAGGCTCGCCGAATGATACGGGGACGCCGAGAGTTTCTTAAGGTCGGGGGTGGCGTGATCGCCACCCCCGGCTTTCCGTGTGTCACATTGGCGGGCCCTGTTGAAACCATTGAGATGAGGGGAACCGCCCGGGGAGAGCATGTCTGGTTCGCACCGGTTGGCCTTGCGGTGGCCCCGGGCACGACCTGGCCTGCCACTGAACTTTCATCCAGCCGCGACCGGAGCCCGGTTGGTGTTGATCCGCACCCCAGAGCTCTACCGCCCTTAGGCAGAGTTTCCCGGCTTTGCTCAGGGTGACGGGCTGGTGACGCCC
>NZ_NBOA01000016.1:0-11566 GCF_002213235.1 Thioclava sp. F34-6 | reverse complement strand
ACAAAGGGATACGCGCCTGCATCCCGGGCCGAAAGCAACGCAAGACGCCCATCAAATATGACAAACGCCGCTACAAGGTAAGCGCCCGATTGATGCCGCCTGCCTGATGGAGGCGGACCGAGATAAGACACGTGCATAACGACGTCTTTAGCGACGTGTCTTATCGGGAGGCGCTATGTTGGGTGAGGTTCTGGGTGTCGAGCGGCGCCGTCGTTGGAGCGACGAGGAGAAGCTCGAGATCTTGCTGGAAGTGGGTGCTGGCGGGGCTTCGGTTACGCAAGTTGCTCAGCGACATGAGCTCACACGCTCGCAAATCTACGGCTGGCGCCGGGACCTGAAGAAGAAGGGCCTTTGGTCGCCGGATCGGGGAGCAGTCTTCCTGCCTCTTGATTTCGGCACCCAGTCCGAACCGGCCCACTCCCCGCCCGCTCGCCCGGTTTTTGTCGAGCTGCGTTTGGGGAACGGTCGCTGCCTCCGTTTCGACAGCAGCATGGATGGGGAGGCGCTGACCGGGCTGATCCGCGCGGTGGAAGCGGCATGATCGGCCCAGGCACCGGGGTCCGGGTCTACCTGGCGTGCGGCGCGACCGACATGCGGAAAGGAATTGCCGGTCTCTCAGCCCTGGCCCAGGAAGTGCTGCGCCAGAAACCCACCAGCGGCGCGGTCTTCGCGTTCCGCGGTCGAAAGGGGGATCGGCTGAAGCTGCTCTACTGGGATGGCCAAGGCTTCTGCCTCTATTACAAGGTCCTCGAGCGCGGACGGTTTCCTTGGCCGAACACCAAGGCCGGGGTCGCGCGGCTGACCTCCGCCCAGCTGGCGATGCTCTGGGAAGGGATCGATTGGAGGCGCCCGGACTGGGGCGCACCACCCGCGCGGGTCGGGTAGATTATCTACCTGAATCCACTTGTTTTATTGGCCATCTCGACCTGTGCATGGTATCAGTCGGCATGTCCGATGATGCCGACATTCTCTCTGATGATCCTGCGGTCCTGAAGGCGATGATCGCCGCACTTCAGGCGGAGAATGCACGCATGTCGGCCACGCTTCAGGCCCACGAGCAGTTGGTTCAGGCTCTGCGCTTGCGGATCGCCAAGCTCCAGAAACAGGCCTTCGGAAAGTCCTCGGAAAAGATCGAGCGTGAGATCGCGCAACTCGAACTGGCGCTCGAAGACCTGCTGGTCGCAGTTGCCGAGAAGCGTGATGGGTCAGTCGAGGAGGAGGTGCCTGCGGCGATCGATGCCGCTGTCGCTGAGAGCAAGCCTCGTCGACGCCCGCGCGTCTCGGACACGACACCTCGCGAACGGCGCGAACTCGATCCCAGCTCCTGTTGTCCCGACTGTGGTGGCGACCTTCGCGTGGTGGGTGAGGATGTCAGCGAGTTGCTCGACATGGTCGCGGCGCAGATGAAGGTGATCCAGATCGCGCGGGTGAAGAAGTCCTGTCGCCGGTGCGAGAAGATGGTGCAGCCTGCCGCCCCAAGTCGCCCTATCCCCGGCAGCATGGCTGGTCCTGGGCTTCTGGCCCAGATCCTCGTGTCCAAGTTCGATGATCACCTTCCGCTCTATCGCCAGAACGAGATCTACGCCCGTATGGGGGTCGACATCCCGGACAGCACGCTGCTGGACTGGTGCGGACGCGCCATGAAGATGCTCGCCCCTATCATTGAACGGATCGAGGCCGAGGTGATGGCCGCGCCGGTGCTGCACGCGGACGACACCCCGATCCGCGTCCTGGACCGGTCACGCCGGGACCGCGGCCTCGGCAAAGGGGTCAAGCAAGGGCGGGTCTGGGCCTATGTCTCTGATCAACGTCCTTGGGACGGTGCCGCGCCGCCGGGTGTCGTCTACCGCTTCTCCCCGGATCGTAAGGGAGAACATCCTCAGCGGCATCTGCAAGACAGCGGCGGTATCCTCCAGGCGGACGCCTATGCTGGCTTCAATCTGCTTTACGAACCACGCGCGGACGGCAGCAGCCAGTTCCGCGAGGCCGCCTGCTGGGCGCATCTTCGGCGCGACTTCCATGATGTCTGGGACAGCACGAAATCCGAGATTGCGCGGGAAGCCCTCGACCGGATCGGCAAGCTTTATGATGTCGAGCGCGAGGTCGCCGGTCAATCCGCCGAACTACGACAGGCCGCGCGCCAGACGCACTCCCGCCCCATGGTCGATGCCTTCAAGGCCTGGGCCGAGGCCCAGCTGCTGCGTATTCCGGGCAAGAGCGATCTCGCCAAGGCCTTCCGATACGGTCTCAGCCGCTGGTCTTCCTTCGAGCTCTTCCTCGAAGACGGCCGCGTTGGCATCGACAACAACCCCGCCGAGCGCGCCATGCGCCCGATCGGCATCGGACGGAAAAACTGGCTCTTCGCCGGCTCCGATAGCGGTGGCGAGACGCTGGCCAGGGCGATGACCCTCATCGAAACCGCCAAGATGAACGGGCTCGATCCACAGGCTTGGCTCGCCGATATCCTCGACCGTATCCATGATCACAAGATCAACCGGCTTGACGAACTGCTGCCGTGGCAGTGGAGCGCAGCTCGCCCATGATGAGCGTCTTCGCGGCAATCGGCATGTATGCCCTGGCTGCTCTCGCCGAGATCGCGGGCTGCTTCGCGTTCTGGGCCTGGCTACGTCTTGACCGCTCAGCCCTCTGGCTTATCCCGGGCGCGATCTCCCTCGCCCTGTTCGCATACTTGCTGACGCGTGTTGAGGTCGAGTTTGCCGGTCGTGCATATGCGGCCTACGGCGGCATATACATCACAGCATCTATCGCATGGCTTTGGGCCGTAGAGAGGCAGATTCCGACCCGATGGGATATCATCGGCGCAATCTTTTGCCTGACCGGCATGGCGATCATCTTGGTCGCCCCTATGCTTCAGAAGTAACCTGCGGTCTCAATCGGGCGGTTACGCTACAAGCGCCGTAACCGGATCGAGATAATGTTCGGTAGGCTCAAAGACTGGAGGCGTGTGGCGACCCGCTATGACCGATCTCCGAAGGTCTTCCTCTCCGCCATCGCCCTAGCGGCTCTCGTCATCTACTGGTTATGAATCCTGACCCTAGGACCCTATATCATCGCCTTGCTGGCGGAGGTACAAGCTCGTCAAGAGCCGCTCTGCCCGCGCAAGGCCAAATTCCGGGTGCGCCGCTATGCAGCGATCCCAGAAAAACCGCGCGAAGCGTGCATTCACAAGGGACATGCGTCCGAAAGCGGTAATCTGCCGCGCGGCCCACGGCCATATCCAAGGCGCGGTATCTGCTTCGCTCAGCAGTGTGTTGATTTCGCGAAAGGCCGCCCGGCCATCGCCGAGACTGAACAAGACGTTCGCGCGCCATCCAGAAACGGCCGAGGCTCGGCCCATTTGCCGCTCCGTGAAGACGACGCGATCAAAATGGTCGAGCGCTTCTTCGTATCGACCATTGCGATGATGATAGTGCGCAAGGGCGTTGTGAGCTTCAGGCAGGTTTGGGCTCAATCGCAAAGCTTCGCGATAGTGCTCGGCGGCAACGTCTTCCTTCCCGAGCCGCTCGAAGCTTGTTCCGAGGTTCTTAAAGCACATAGCGGCCATCTGCGGATACTCGGCAAACTCGTGGTCGTTGAGCGCAGCCATATAGAGAATCTTGGCCTCGTCCTCACGACCTAACGCCGACAACCCGTTGCCGATGGTATAGTACAGGCTCCCAATCTGATAACGGCCTGTTTCGAGCCTAGACCTGAAGTGCGCCACGGCCGCCTCGATCCGCTCCGTGTTAGGGATTTGAAATCCCAGACCAAGATTGATCTCCGCCATGTAGCAGAAGTCCATAGCGTCTTGATCCGCGCCGAGAACGGCATGGAACTGTTCGAAGGCGGCGCTCAAGACTGTGTCTGTGCCGCTGTTATAGAGTTGTTCAGCCAACTGCCGTGCAAGCACAGGGTCTTCCGGCACATGGAGCTCGGGTCGGGCGGCGCGAAGCAGGTTTGGTATTGCTTCAATGGGGGCTATCGTTTGCGCGAGCCTATGGTCCCGCGAGATTCGCATGCCTGAGCGAGCAAGGGCCGCCAATCGTGCGAGCCATTCCAGCGAAAGCTCCTCGGTGAATGGAATAGTCAGGGTCTGCTGCTCGGCCCAGTTCTTGCCACTATGCTCATAGTGGCGCAGCACCGCCTCGACGAAACTGATGCGGAGCGACTTCGTCGGTGCATGATAAGCCACATAGAAGCTGTAAGGCTGCGCGATCAGATAATTGAGATTAGACCGATCGACCGAGATGCTGAGCGAGCCGTCAGCATTGAGGGCGCGCTCTGTTCCCTTTAGCTGGACATTCACGCGGACATTGGTGGCATGACCATCGACGACCACTTCTATTTGACAATCGGTCCCGTAATCCTTCCGGTCACCTCCTTGGAAGACAAAGTCGCTGCTCTGCGCGATCAGCGCCTGAAAAGCCGCTTCTGTTTCATCTTCCAAGGCGTGGTTGCGAACGCGTTTGGGCAGATCATCAAACGAACTCACATCATTTCCTCTCTGCCTGCCCGCGGGAGTACGACTTGGGACGCCGCCTTGTGGCCGCCTGCCTAGAGACTGCTAAAATAGGCGATTGGTTTCGGCCATAATTTGTTGTGCCTTGTAAGGATGTAGCTCGGCCCGCGCTGCGGACCTTGGTCAATCGAACAATGCTGCATGATGCCACGAAGGGCCGGTTCGGGGAAGCCGCGCCGCAGCGATGATCATCCCGTCGAAGAGCAACTCTAGGCCGAATGTGAAAAACCATAAGCATGTTTATTTGGCCCCAAGAAGTTCAAGCCCGTACTCTGATCTCCACCAAATGCGGTTCTCGAAGCTGTCGATCAACCGGCTACCTATAATTTTTTGGCTATGGTTGGAGAACATCCCGATGGCCGACGGGACCTTCGATAGCCAAGCAAAAATATCCTGCAACTCTTGCCAGGTGATACTTCGCGTTTCTTCGTTAAGTTCCCAAGCCAAAGTGGCAGGCTGATTTTCCATGGTCGCCGAGAGGCCGATCAAACCATGGCAAACACCGTTCCGGATATTGAGCGGATATTGAAGCTGATTTCGAAGCGTGGTGGCGAGTAACGTGCGCATCGGTGAAGCGTTTTGGGCATCGCTTACGGTAGCTTCCCAAGCTTTGAGAACAGCCGCAATGCCATACGCTGACTTAGGAAGTTGTCCATCGTGAGCACTTGTAACTTCCGCACGCGCCGCTGTCTCGATCCTCGACCACAACAGCAAGAGAGACCCTAATGAACCTCTAATCTGCTCGAAGGATACATGCTCTTTCGCCCGCTCCAAATTCCGCATCTAACTTTTCCGCTGCTACAACGCCCCACTTTAATTGAGTTGGCTTGTGCTGAAATGTTGCACTGTGCGCGGAAGACCGCAATGCGCAAGCTGCGCCGCAGCATCAGGTCTGCTCTTGAATGGCTGCTTCGGCCGGACAGGGGGGGATGTTCAGCTCCTAGCAACCAGGTTCAGAAACTCCGTTTCACCGATTATCTGAAGGTCGTGCCCCTCGGCGATGAGCTTCTCGGCCTTGCGGTGTTTGGAGCTCTTGTTCTGCCCGGCAGCCATCACAGAAAGATCCTGGTCGCCAACGACTAGGAGGTGGACCTTCTTCGAAACGCTCTGGGTCGTCGTGATTCCGACCCGCGCCGCGGCTTCGGCAGCTTCGCTGCGGGTCATGGAGAGCGCCCCCGTGAACACGGCAACTTTTCCAGATAGTGGCCCGTCTGCGCAGCCCGCACGCATGATCGCTGATTTCACTGCCGATCCAGTTGGCCTCGAAAAGATCTCGGCGAATGAGATGCCCATTAGCAACTCGGCTCGGAGGATAACCTCAGCTGCAGCCCGGGCATCCTCGCCCGCATCGTGGTGGCGGAAATCCAGGCCCAAGGCCGTTTTCAGGTGACCTAGCCCATGGCCTCCATTTCCCTTGAACTCCGGCCAGGCGCGACGCGCGACCATCACGCTGTCGTGCCATTTCAAAGGGCGAGGAACCCGACCGCAGGCTTCGGTTGCACAACGGATCGCGCGGCCATCAAAGGAGCTGTGTTGGACGAGCATGTGTCGCTCGAGGAAGTCACCGATCGCATCCAGGAAGTCCTCGAACAGAGGTTGTCCAGATACGTGCTCCGGCCGGATGCCGTGGATCTGGATGTTCATTTCAGAGAACTCGCACTGCGGGTCAATCAGCAAGGTCACGACCTCTTCCACGCCGCCTTCCTCGACGGAGGCCATGCCAATCTGGCAAATACTGCTCGCGTCTGAGTTTGCGGTTTCTACGTCGATCGCGATGAAGCGGTAGGATTTTGACAGCATAGCTTGCAGCATCGGGAAGGTGTTCACCGCCAAAGCGCCACCAAGAGATTGTTTTGTCATGTTGGATCCACATCACATTCCAGGAGCTAAGGGCTCAGCTTGCAATATCTTGTCTCTGGGGTGTCAATCGGTTGCGGACCACGTTCGAGCGATCGCGAGGGAATTGTTGTGCATTTGCAGGACACAGCTACAAACCCCTGATCGGGGAAAATGACGCTCGGGAGAGTGCCGGAAAAACCGCTGCAAAACTCTGGCCGTCGTTGTTCATGCCTACTTGGGCGACCGTCTCCTATCGGCTGGCACCGACCATCGACCGCTTATGGCTCAAAGGTCGGCTCTTGGCCGATCGCTCCCAAGCCTGACAACGCGAAGCTCCCAAAAATACCTGAACCATGCTATGAGAGACACATGAAGAACTTTCGCGACAAAATGCTAGAGGTGCGCCCGGAGATCGCGGAGCGCGAGGCTGAGTTTCCGGCTAAGATCGAGCTCGCGATGGAACTCCGTGCTCTGCGCGACGCAGCCAACCTAAGCCAGGAAGAGATCGCAAGTCTTTCAGAGTTGTCGCTTGGAGATGTTCAGGTCTGCGAGTCGCTCACCGGAGAGATGCCGGCACCTGACCTTGTCGCAGCGTATCGCTCTGCGGTTTACAAGCACACATCTTTGCAAGCTTAGCCCGGGGGCAAAAACTCACCGCGAACCCAACGTGCGATCAAGGGGGCGTTCATCTGGAAACGGATAGAAGCCCGAAGAATTCGGACATGAACGCCGAGAGAGGCGCGCGCTCCACACCCACTTCGACCAGTAAAGTGCAGCTGGTCGAAGTTCTGTCGCTCGGTGTAGTTCAGCGCAACTCATACGAATATCGGTTCAGCGCCGAGCAAACCCTGAAACTCGCCTCTCGCTGCTCTGACCCTATGCTAAGCAGCGATCCACCACTCAATACGCATTCCCGAACTCTTCTGTCTGAGTTGCCGCCTGCGCGTAAGTTTTCAACGCCCTGAGCCGCAGGCGACGCTTTTTTCTCCTCAGCGGCCAGCGACTTGAGCAGAGTTCACAAGCGGCCAATTTTCAAAGGCGACCTCGAGTAGGAGCCGTTCGCGTGAATAGACTGTGCCGAAATCGAACGCCCGTTCGACCGGGTCCCCCGTGAAGGCGTCGAGCCGATGAAATCCCGGCCGAACCGGCTCGGCCAACTCTCGACATTTCCTTTCGAGACGTTTCGCCTCTTCCCATTCTTCATCGATGCGAAGATGCGCGATGGCCCGGTCCAGCTTTTTCTGCTGCTCGCGAAATTCGCGCGTCTGTCGCTCGTATTCTTCCAAGGTTTTCGCGCCGCACTGAGGATCTGCACCGAAATATGCATCGACAGCGTTCATCGTCTCGTCCCAGGTTTCTCCGGTTTTGATGAGTTTCGGAGCGACGGGGATGGCCGCGCTTTGGCGCAACGAGCCCGCCATCGTGACAAAGGCCGGAAACTCCGACGTCCGGCGGGCTAGAAAACGTAGGCAGAGCAACACAACCCGGCTCCGGTCGTGGCTGGATGAAAGACCCATGGCAGTCCGACCCTGCCCTTCGGTATGATCAGGTCTTCATCTGATCCAATCCCCAGGTAACTTTGCGCTCAATCTGGTTTCCGCAGATTGGATGATCGACCCAACTTTTGATTGTGGCCAGGCACCCTGCGGACGTGAGGCTCGGCCGGGTGCTCCAGTGCCAATTCGATGCGGCGATCACGCCCACGAAACTGGCCGAAAAAGTCTTCTGTTTCGATTTCCGTCCGCTCCCGCGCGATCCCATATCCCTTCTGAGGCGCACGGAGACACTGTCGCCAATCGGACCAGCTCTTCAAAGGAACACCATGTGATCCCCCTTGCCACGCCCGATCCGTCGATCCCGTCTCAAACACCTTGGGACTCCGATTAACCGCGCCTCGGCTTCCAGAAACTCGCTTCGATATCGAGCGCAATGCATTCCCCGGAAGTTCCACATCCGCGGAAACGCCACCACCCACATCAACCCTACCAAACGAATGGAAAAACTGCACATGACAAAGGCCATCATCAACGGCAAAATCTTCAACACCGCGACCGCTACCGAGATCGGCAGTATCGGCTCGCCCGGGGGACTATCGGTCTCCGATTTCTGGTTCTGGGAGGCAACGCTCTACCGCAGCCCGAAAGGGAACTACTTCATGGAGGGCGAAGGCGGAGCGCGATCGCCCTTTGCCCAGCCGTATAACACAAATGGTTGGATCGGTTCGGCTGGGATCGTCGCACTCTCGCCCGAAGACGCTGTGGCCTACGCGGAGAAGTCGCTTTCCAGCGACACCCTTCTCGAGCACTTCGCGGATCACCTGACCGAAGGCTGAAGCGACGCCCCAACGCGATCAACCGCTTCGCGACGGAGACCAAGCGCCAGCTCGACGTTCTCGACCGTCGCCTTGCCGAAACGGCCGATCTGAGGGGCGACGACTACACCATCGCCGATATCGCGATCTTCCCGTGGTATGATGGGTTCGTGAAGGGATGGCTCTATGACGCGGCCGAGTTCCTCTCGGTGCACGAATACAAGAACGTGCTGCATTGGGCCGATACGGTTCTCGAACGGCCCGAAGAATTTAAGAGTCAGGGCTGCGGAAAATCCCGCTCAGCCCGCCTCCGGTCGACGGAGGCCATCGCCAGCCTGAATGAGTTTCTCCTGCATGTGCAGGAATGCCCCGAACTCAGCGACTATACTCGTCGTAAGGCATGGCGCGTCCCCCGCATGTGCGGGGAAAAGGCACACCCGGACCGCAAGGTTCGGGTGTCCGTGCTTTGGCGCAACCAACCCCCATCGTGACAAAGGTCGGAAACTCCGACGTCCGGCGGGCTAGAAAACGTAGGCAAGAGCAACGAAAAGCGTGCGCATTTGTCCTGAGCGATGGCGACCATCGAGTTGTAGTCGCTGATCGAAGGTTCCTGCATAGACCGCATGCCCCAAACTAGCGCCATCCGGCGCGATACGTGCTCATCGCGGGTCATGAGGATCAGCGGCAATTTGGGGCGACGTGTCCTGCAACGCTTCTCTCAACCAACCGGCGTCATCACGGTGAACGCCGAGCAACCATTTGACGTCTGGCAGGAGGCTGAGCAGCGCCTATTCCGCTATGGCGGCCCAGTTGGCATGCATGAGATCGAAAAAAGCTTCGAGCTACCATAAGGACGGTAATGACAGAGATGAAACAGCCTAAGAAAGTGGAGTGCCGTGGGTAAGGTCTATGTTCCTCACCGTGTCGTCATACGCGATGCGAGCGGGAAAATCGTCAGCGACGAAGAGTTTGATGATTTCGACGCCGCAAAGCCTGCCTTTGACTCCAAGGAGGCGTTACCTGGCATGGAAGTTGCGATCCAGCATGGCGCACGGGTGATCTTTAAGAAGTTCAGGTAAGGCTCCTGCGCGATCGGAGCAGTCTTTTGAGGCTCAGTGCGGCTCGTCCGCAAAACACCATGGTTCGTTGACCCTGCCTCCTTAAATTGTGAGGATGAGTGCGATGATCCGCTACCGAAACAAGTAATCGATATACATCGCAACGCCGAGTTTACGAAATTCTTTGTTTTCGACTTTTGCCCGAGCCAAGATTGGACAATGAACGTTCTTCGAACCAAGAGTTTGCCGGGTCTCTTCCGGCGCACCGCGATAGCGATGGCTCTCTGCGTTCTGGCGACGTCCATCTTTGTCGCTAAAATCTTGTCTGATCAGGCGCTCAACTTCCGGACATCCGCTGAGCATAAGCTTTTGCTCCGTGGCGCCGATGCGGTTGCATTAAGCTTCAATACTGCCCTGACAAGGGAATGGGGTAGCCTTCATGCCGTCGCAGACGCCATCAGCTTCGCATCGCCCGCTGAGAAGAGACGCTTCTTAGCCGCCGCTATGAGGGCCAGTGATCAAGTCGCGTGGGTAGGGTTCGCGTCGCTCGACGGCACCATCCAGTCAGCATCGGACAGTAGCGAGGAAGGGAGCGACGTCAGCGCTCGGAGATGGTTCCTGGATGGTCTTCAGGGTCCCTCCGTCAACGTGAACACCGACGCCGGAAATGATGCGACGGTCGGCACCCCCGAGGGATATCTGGATTTGTCCGCGCGGGTTCGCGGTGCGCGGGGTCAAGTGGCAGGCGTTCTCGACTACCGTCTGCGAATTGAATGGGTGCGCACTTTTCTTCTCAGGGCGAGCAAAGACATCGGCATCGACGTGATCGTTCAGGATAACGACGGGAAGTCGATCATTGATACCCGCTCGGAGTCTGCACCTTTGCCCGCGAGCCTGACCGCGAATGGGAGCTTGCACAACAAGTCTTCCGGCGCTTTCCAGCTTGTCGGAGGAAAAGACGGGGCCACCTATGCCCTCGCCCCTGACTTCTTCCGAACCAGCCTACCCGGTCTGGAGTGGCCGGTTTTCGTAGTGCTTCGTCAAAATCAACTGGAGAGCGATCTGCCCGCTTTGACCTGGGTTGTCCTCTCTGCCATCGCAATAGCTGCGATCTCTATTTTGGCCGGCACCTTACTGTTCCTGAAGCTGTTGCTCCACCCCGTCGAACGCCTCGCGCTGGCGGCCAAGAATATTGCGAACGGCACTTATGTCGCGCTCAAAGCCTCGAACTCTTCGAGAGAGGCAGGCTCTCTTTCAAGCGCGCTCGCGGTCATCCAGGACAAACTCCTGTCGAGATCAGATAAGGATAGATCGGATCCAAGAACACATTGAGGCGGTAGACACGAGGTCTGCGGCGGCAGCTGACCTGCTGCACCACCGCAGTTACCCCCAGAATCTGGGGACAGGATTGTGGAGAGGAGCGGTGACGCCCAATGTCGCTTCGCAAGGTTCTACTGTGCTCAAATAACGGGCACTCTTCGACTTGCCGGAGAACCAGCCATTCGACCGCTGAGGCAGCAACGCGCCAGGATGAACCTCCAAGATCGGCAATCAATATCGGCAACCCCTTGGACTTTATCTCGGATAGGCCCAATGCTATATGGCCCTTAGCAGAAAGAGAAGATCGGCAAAAATGTTGGAAACTCCCGGCAGAATCGAACCTTGCTTCTTCGAGGAAAACATCCCCGCAGAACTTGCCGATCTTTCGGTCGACATTCAGAGGGAAGCGGCTCACCTCGGACAAGGCTTACACCCGGACAGTGCGGCTGAGCTCGCGGACCTCGTTCGCGTGATGAACTGCTACTACTCGAACTTGATTGAAGGCCACAACACACGCCC
>NZ_NBOA01000015.1:0-16787 GCF_002213235.1 Thioclava sp. F34-6 | reverse complement strand
AAATACTATATCGGCATGGCGAAAGAGCTGGAAGCGGCGGGCGCCCATATCCTCGGCCTCAAGGACATGGCGGGCCTGCTGAAACCCGCCGCCGCCCGCAAGCTGATCGCGGCGCTGAAGGAAGAGGTCGATATCCCGATCCACTTCCACACCCATGACACGTCGGGCATCGCGGGCGCGACCATTCTCGCGGCGGCAGATGCGGGTGTCGATGCGGTGGATGCGGCGATGGACGCATTCTCGGGCGGCACTTCGCAGCCCTGCCTCGGCTCGATCGTGGAGGCGCTGGCCCATACCGAGCGCGATACCGGCCTCGATATCCACGCGATCCGCATGATGTCGAACTATTGGGAGGCCGTGCGCCACCAATATGCGGCCTTCGAGAGCGGCCTCGAAGCCCCGGCCTCCGAGGTCTATCTGCACGAGATGCCCGGCGGCCAGTTCACCAACCTCAAGGCGCAGGCGCGCTCGCTGGGGCTGGAAGAGCGCTGGCACGAGGTGGCGCAGGCCTATGCCGACGCCAACCAGATCTTCGGCGATATCGTGAAGGTCACGCCGTCCTCGAAAGTCGTGGGCGACATGGCGCTGATGATGGTCGCGCAGGGCCTGTCGAAGGAAGACGTGCTCGACCCGGCCAAGGATGTCTCCTTCCCGGATTCGGTCATCGACATGATGCGCGGCAACCTCGGCCAACCGCCGGGTGGCTTCCCGGAGAAAATCCTCAAAAAGGTGCTCGGTTCCGAGAAACCGAACACCGAGCGCCCGGGCAAACACCTGCCGCCAGTGGACCTCGAAGCGACGCGCAAAGAGCTCTGCGACAAGTTCGACTGCGAAACGATCGATAACGAGGATCTCAACGGCTACCTCATGTATCCGAAGGTCTTCTCCGACTACATGACCCGCCACGAGCAATACGGCCCCGTCCGCACCCTGCCGACGAAGAACTTCTTCTACGGCATGGACACCGGCGAAGAGATCTCTGCCACGATTGAACCGGGTGTGACCTTGGAAATCCGTTGCCAGACAGTGTCCGAACCCAATGAGGCCGGCGAGGTCAAAGTGTTCTTCGAACTCAATGGTCAACCGCGCACCGTGCGCGTGAAAGACCGCTCTGCTGCCTCTTCGGTTGTGGCCAATGTCAAAGCCGAGTTGGGCAATCCGAAACACATCGGTGCACCGATGCCGGGCGTCGTTGCCACGGTCGCCGTGGTCAGGGGACAGACGGTGAAAAAAGGCGATGTGTTTTTGACCATCGAAGCGATGAAGATGGAAACCTCGATCACCGCCGATCAGGACGGCACGGTGAAAACCGTCTATGTCGCGCCGGGCGCGCAGATCGACGCCAAGGATCTACTGGTCGAGTGCGCATGAGACTGATCTGGTGTCAACAGGATGTCCATGTGCCTAAGGACATGGCGGCTGCGGGCCAGGCGACGGAGGGCCGTCGCACAGTTGCGGCGGGCCCGAGTACAAATGATCGTGACATCGAAGCGTCTGTGCGGGGGACAACATGCGTCTGAAACATTGCCATAATTTCCATGACTTCCAAACACTTGCGCGCCGAAGATTGCCGGCCCCCATTTACAACTATATCGCCGGCGGCGCAGACGACGAAGTGACCCTCCGGCGAAATTCGGAGAGCTTCAATCGCGTCGACCTAATTCCGAACGTGTTGCGCGGCGTTGAAGACGTGGACCTTTCCACAATGGTTCTCGGCCAGAAGATCGACCTTCCCGTCTATCTGTCCCCTACCGCTCTGCAGCGATTGTTCCACCACGAAGGCGAGCGGGCGACTGCGGCGGCGGCGGAACAGTTCGGAACCATGTTCGGCGTCTCCTCCCTCGGTACCGTGTCGATGGAGGAACTCGCGCGCAAGCACCGCAATCCGCAGGTCTATCAATTCTACTTCCACAAGGATCGCGGTTTGAATTCTGCGATGATGGAGCGGGCCAAGAGTTCAGGCATCAAGGTAATGATGCTGACTGTGGATAGTATCACCGGCGGCAACAGAGAGCGCGATCTGCGCTCTGGGTTCTCGATCCCGTTTCGCCTAACGGCTTCCGCGCTCATGCAATTTGCGCTGAAGCCGTCCTGGGGCCTGAACTATGTCACGCACGAACGCTTTTCATTGCCGCAACTCGACGCCCATCTGGATATCGAAGGTGATAGTCTGACGATCGGTCGATACTTCACTGAAATGCTGGATCCCTCGATGTCTTGGGACGATGTGTCTGCCATGGTTTCCGAATGGGGAGGCCCGTTTTGTCTCAAGGGAGTCATGAGTGTTAAGGACGCGCGTCGTGCGGCGGACATCGGCTGCACGGGCATCGTGCTGTCAAATCACGGTGGTCGACAACTCGATGGGTCTCGCACCGGCTTTGACCACCTTGAGGAAATCGTTCAGGCGGTCGGTGATCGCGTTGAAGTCATGGTGGACGGAGGTATCACAAGAGGCACTCACGTGCTGAAGTCATTGGCGCTCGGAGCAAAGGCTGTTGGGCTTGGGCGTTACTACCTGTTCCCGTTGGCGGCGGCAGGTCAGCCGGGAATCGAACGGGCTTTGCATCTTATGAAAGCTGAACTCGTTCGCGGCATGCGGTTAATGGGATGTACCAGTGTCGATCAACTGACCCCTGAAATGTTGCGTCGGGTACCTTGACCAGACCGACGGTGAGGGCGGAATTGCCCCGGCGTACAAAAAATGGAAATCACTGATCCATCCTAGGAGGACACGTCATGTTTGCACCACCAGTAGAAATCGAAACCACGGTTTTCGCGGAATTCCCCGAGCGCTTCCAGGAGACGAACAGGGCGTCCGAATGGGTCCGCGTGATGCGCCATGGCACGCCGACGCCGTCCTTTCTGGAAGGCCCGGCCTTTGACAGGGATGGCAACCTCTATTTCGTCAATATTCCCTACGGCCAGATCTATCGGTCCACGCCAAATGGCGACATCAGTCTGGTGGCAGAGTATGACGGCGAGCCCAACGGGCTGGCAATTCATGCTGACGGAAGCATCTACATCGCCGATTACCGGAACGGCATCATGGTTCTCGACCCCTCCACTGGCGAGGTTCGTTCGCATCTGGACCGCGCCCATGCCGAGTCGTTCAAAGGGTGCAACGATCTGACTTTCCACTCGGACGGTTCACTCTGGTTCACGGATCAGGGTCTGACCGGATTGCACGACCCGACCGGCAGGGTCTATGCCCACAACGACAACGATCATGCCCTGAAACAGATCCTCAATACGGTGCCCAGCCCGAACGGACTTGCGTTCAGTCCCGATGAGAAAATCCTCTACGTCGCCGCGACGCGCGGCAATGCCATCTGGCGCGTTCCGGTTTTACCCCATGGCTCGATCAACAAGGTCGGCATCTTCGTCCAGCTGTCCGGCGGCCTCGCCGGTCCTGACGGGGTCGCCGTTGATGCCTCGGGCAACCTTTTTGTGGCACATGCCGGGTTAGGAATCGTCTGGGGTTTCGATCGCTTGGGCATTCCAAAGTACCTCATTAGATCCTGTGCGGGCCTAATGACCACTAATTGCGCCTTCGGCGTTCGAGATGGTGACAAGAATACGCTTTACATCACGGAGAGCGAAACTGGACAGATCCTGACTGCAAAACTCGAGAGCGAAGGGCAGCCGTTGTTCTCCCATAGCTAAGATTGGGATTTGCCCCGTTTTTTGCGGCACTTGTGTTGCATGGCCGCCGCCCTGTCCGTGCCTGAGCAGACTCTTTACCACCAGATGCGGGACTGAACCTCGCGTCGCTAATGAATATCATAGGAGGAGAATGATATGCCGATTAACAAACTTAAGCTGTTCAGCAGTGTCGTCCTGGCGAGCGTCGTGATGGCCACCTCGAGTCACGCGACCGAGAAATGGGACATTTATACCTATAACAGTAGCCCCACCGTACCCGCTGTCCAAGGCTTAGAAGCGATGTCCAAGAAGCTGGAAGAAACTACAGGGGGCGAGCTGAAGCTCCGCGTACACCTGGGCGGCTCGTTGCCGATCTCGGGCAGCAACATCACACAGGCGGTCTCGGACGACATCGTCCAGATGGGAGATGACGTTTTCGTCACCGGCAGCGTACCGATCGCCGGCCTGCTGTGGTTGCCGATGCTGATCCAGGACATGGACGAGATGGAGACCGCCTCTGAGATCGTCATGCCCTACGTCGAGAAGATTTTCGCCGAGCGCGATATCATCATCCTTGCGGAATACATCTATCCCCTGAGTATGCCATGGTCCACCAAGCCGTTGGTCAGTTTGGAGGACCTCAAGGACCAGAAGCTGCGCGTCAACAATGCCGAGCAAGGCGAGTTCGTTAGGCGCTTTGGCGGCACGCCCATCACCATGACCACAGCCGAGGTAGTTACCGCCCTGGACCGCAACGTGATCGACGGCGTTTTCACCGCCACCGCAGGCTCCGGCTACCTGTGGCGGGACCTACTGCAATCCAACTATCGGCTGGGCCTAAGCTATGCCATTTCCTACCTTACAGTGAACAAGGATCGCTTTGAAGGCCTGTCGCCGGAGATGCAGGAACAGCTGCGTACCGCCGCTGTCGAAGCCGGAGGGAAGATTACGGCGACCCTGCAGGAGCGCGAGGAGGCCCTGACCGATGAACTGGCTAGCGGCATCCTGGACGTTACCTATCCCGCAGAGGAAGAGGTCGGCCGGGCAACCGAGGTCATGAGCAGCTACTGGGAAAGCTGGGCGGCCGAAAGGGGAGACGATGCCGTAAAGGCCCTGGCCGACGTGCGCGCCGCGCTCGGGCGGTGAACATGGGCTCAGAATCAGGGTCTTGAGCCTGGCGGGGGGGCTGACGTCCCCCCATGCCGGGCGACCTGCAGCCTCGGGAATAACAAGAGAATGAGGGAGGAAGTCGTGAGCGACCTTGGAGGTTTCAAGTATATTTCCGTCGGCAGTGATTACATCTGCCGTTTCATTATCATTGCGATGACCCTGCTCATCGCCTACGAGAGTATCGCGCGCAGTCTATTCGACTATTCCCTTGGGATATCGAACGAAGTCGGCGGCTATCTCGTCGTCGCGCTGACGTTCTTGTCGCTGCCCTACGGCTACGCGGAGGATGTCTATACCAAAGTTGAGTTCCTGGACCGTGCAATGGGCCCCCGCACAAAGCTGGTACTGGCTTGGGTGTTCAAGGTGCTCTGCCTGCTCCTCGCGGCGGTGCTGACTTGGCAGTTCTGGCGCTTCTCGATGCAGTCGATCCGCACCGGAGAGACCTCGATGACACCGCTGATGACGCCCCTGTGGATTCCGCGCCTAGTCATGCTGGTTGGAAGCGCCGCGCTGGCACTGACCATCTTAGCCTCGATCATCGCCCCACTGTTTCGTTCGTCGACCAGCAACGCCGCCACCGTCAAGAAGGGTTAAGTCATGTTTCCCATTGTAGAGTTTGTTACCGTCTTCGGTACTTTTTTCGCTCTGATCGGTCTCGGCCTGGCTATTCCCTTCTCCATTGCGGTCTCCGGGTTGCTCTACCTGTTCTTCTTCGACGGGCTGACCGCCTTCAAGGCACTCGGTCTGATCAGCTGGGGCGGCATGGACAGCTTCACCCTGACGGCGGCGCCACTGTTCATCTTCATGGCCGACATCCTGCAGAAAAGTGGGCTAGGTCTGCGGATCTACGATGGCATGGCCAAATTGGTGGTGAAAGTTCCCGGAGGCCTGCTTCAGACAAACATCGTCAGTTGCGCTCTGTTTGGCGGCGCTAGCGGATCCAGCGTGGCCACGGCAGTGGCGATCGGCGGAGTCGCTCTGCCGGAGCTGGAGCGCCGCAAGTACGAGCCCAAAATCTCGGCCGGCTCGATCGCTGCCGGTGGCACCCTAGGCATCCTGCTACCGCCCAGCATCCCGATGATCATCTACGGCAGCGTCACGGAAACCTCCGTTGCGCAGCTGTTCATGGGAGGCGTGGTGCCTGGCCTGCTACTTGCGGCCATGTTCATGGGGTACATCGCCATGCGTGCCCGGATGGACCGCAGCTTGGCGCCCGAGGAAGCCGGTCCCAAAAATTTCGCTGAGATCCTTTTGGCCATCGGCAACGTACTGCCCTTCTTGGGATTGATGGGTGGGATACTTCTGGTCATGTACCTAGGCTTGATGACCCCCACCGAGGCCGCCGCTGCCGGTGTAATCCTGGCCAGCATCGTGGCAAAGATCTGGGGCAACCTGACTTGGGCAACCTTCAGCGCAGCATTGTCCAGTACGGTGCGTACCTCGGCCAATCTCTTGTTTATCATCTTCGCCGCCATGATCCTGTCCTATGCCATCGGACGCGCGGGCATTGGGGAGGCGCTAACTGAGTACATCGTCAGCCTCGGGCTATCGAAGTGGCAACTGTTCGGTGTGCTGCTAGTGGTCTACGTGCTGATGGGCTGCTTCCTGGAAAGCATGTCGTTAATCTTGATCACCGTGCCGCTGATCTTCCCAGTTCTAATGGCTTATGGCGTAGACCCTATCTGGTTCGGCATCATGCTGATGATCATAATCGAACTGGGGCAGATTACCCCTCCACTCGGCATCAACCTCTTCGTGATCAAGAGTATCTGGCACGGCAGTCTGGGCCAGGTGGTGCGTGGCACAGTGCCATTCTACTCGGTCTTCCTGCTACTGATCGTGGTGCTGACGCTGATCCCGGGGCTAGTGACCTGGTTGCCGGGTCTCATGTAGGGCAGCATCCGCCAATCCAAGAAAGGGGGCTATTCAGTCGTTAACTCGCGGTCAAGTTAAGGGTCGCGACGATCCTTCACCATCGCTCAGACCCCGTAGAGCCGGAAGGTATCGCGGCCCGTGAGTTCGCGCACCGCACCGAGATCGACCAGCCGGTCGCAGAGCCGTCGCGCGGGGCGATCGGGCAACGGCAGAGCCACGGCGTCGCGGATCAGGAACATCTCTACGACCCCCCTGCCCCTTTCCCCGCAGCCTGGGCGCGACCGCCTTCAGATGCACCGCCCGGCGCGCAACGTCGGCGGAGAGGCGTACGGCTTCGACCGCCGATGCAAGAAGCGCCTGATGGCAGGCCAGCCGCAGGTCCTCCCCCCTTTGCGCAGATCAGCGCGCTTCAGGCCCGCAGCCAGCAGCGGCACGAGATGATCCCAGCCAAGCGCCTGCGCGAGGGCTGCGTCGACAAGCACTAACGCGGGCACGTCGGCGCGCGGCGTCTCGTTTAGCACCACCTCCAGCACAATCGCCGCAGGGGCCAGCGCCTTGACCGACACGGGCCGTTCCACCGCGCGACGCCAGGCCAGGCAGGTTTCCCCAGCCGGTCCGGGCAGGTCGCCGGGGCGCAGAAGGTGGATCGCGTCGCGCAGCTCCGCTGCCCGCTCCGGACGCCCGGAAAACGCGACACAGACCTCCGCCGCGCGCAGCGCCAGCCTGTCCCGCAGCAGGGCGTGCGGCACTTCCTCACGCTCCAGCACAAGATGCAGATGGCTCAGCGCCGCGCCCGACGAAAATGCCATATCTTCAGGGGCTTCAGAACGCGAAGAGGTGATCCAGGCGGGCATCCCGGGCTGGGGTTCCAAGTGTCTGGTGTGGTTCGGCGGGGCAGATATTATTGCTTAAGCCTATCTCGGAACGGCGCTTTGCTCCATAACATAGCGCCTAAAGCGCCGCATCTTTTCAGCTTAATTTATGTCCAATAATCTTGCATTATCGGACTAAAGCCGACTAAGCTCGATCCCGTGGGAATTTGGCGGAAAAACACATGCCGAGAGGCTCGACCGATATACGCCGGGCAATCAGTTACCAGAGAGTTGACAGCCGTACGAACCGTGCCTTCAGGAGCCTATCCGATGAGCGACAGCCCCGATTTCAACGACGCATCCCCTGCCCTGCCGGCGAATGTCGCGGGTTCCGGCGCGCTCGATCGCCTCGTGGAAACGGCACGCGGCTATGCGCAGCAATCCGCGGCGGACAATACGCTCTCAGCCTATGCTGCGGATTGGGCGCATTTCGCGCGGTGGTGCCGGATGAAGGGCGCAGACGCTTTGCCCCCGTCGCCCGAGATGATCGGACTCTACCTCGCGGACCTCGCCGCGCCGGCTGACAACACGGCAGGCCTATCGGTGCCGACTATCGAACGGCGGCTCTCGGGCCTGACCTGGAACGCGGCGCAGCGCGGCTTCACCATTGATCGGCGCAACCGGCATATCGCGACGGTGCTCGCCGGCATCCGCCGTCGTCATGCGCGCCCGCCGAAACAGAAAGAGGCGATCGCCCCCGAGGAGATCCTCGCGATGGCGGCCACCCTGCCCCACGATCTGCGGGGTCTGCGCGACCGCACGATCCTGCTGCTCGGCTACGCCGGAGGTTTGCGACGGTCGGAAATTACGGGCCTTGATCACGCGCGCGACGACACGATCAATGGCCGTGGCTGGGTCGAAATTCTGGAAGACGGCGTGGTGCTGACGCTGAACGCAAAGACCGGTTGGCGCGAGGTCGAGGTCGGCCGCGGCACCTCGGATCAGAGCTGTCCGGTCCACGCGCTCGAGCAGTGGCTGCACTTCGCTAAAATCGGCTTCGGTCCGCTTTTCGTACGGGTGTCGCGCGACGGGACCCGAGCGCTCGACGCGCGGCTCAACGATCGCCACGTCGCCCGGCTGATAAAGCAGACCGTTCTTGCAGCGGGCATACGCAGCGACCTGCCCGAGACGGAACGGCTCGCACTGTTCTCTGGTCACAGCCTGCGCGCGGGTCTCGCGAGCTGGGCCGAGGTGGACGAGCGTCATGTGCAGAAACACCTCGGCCACGCCTCGGCGGAAATGACACGCCGCTACCAACGCCGCCGCGATCGGTTCCGGGTGAACCTCACGAAGGCGGCGGGGCTCTGAGCGCGGCTCACTGAGGAAGTTGACAGCCGTCAACTGGGCGCGCCGTAGGCATCCGTCCGTTTGGCCAGTCGAAGTTCCCACTCTTTCCGACCATTGCGACGCAGCGGTCCCGTGGATGTCGCGTCGCACAGGTTTAACGGATCGAGAATTTCCCGAAGCTTGAATGTGAACAACAGCGGCACGCGAAGTTGGATGCCCGCATCGCTGACGCGCGGCATCCAAGAGCATTAGTGAGCTGAGTGTCTCCCACGGTGGAAACGAGCTCACCAGTCTGGCGATTCACAGAGAGCGCAAACGAGAAACACATGCTATTAGGAGACATCTTCTCAGGCGCGCGCCGGGAGACCGAGTTAATCACAGGCTCAAACGGCAGCGGCAAATTGATCTACTTAATTGGCCGTTTACGAGAGTTCGTATGACTCGCGCCTCAAGCTAAGGCGCGACGGCAACGAGGCCTCAGTCTATTATGCACGACGACGCACGCCGCACGCCAAGTAGGCGCCGGAGCAAGTTGTGCTCCACGCTCGGCGCACCTTGGGAAGGCGAGATGCGCGACAGGCCAACTTCAACGCGCAGACACCGTTTATAAACGGAGGATCGGCAGGGAAGTCGATGCTTCGAGCACCCAGAGCCAAAGTTGACAGCCGTCAACTCGACGAACCTGTTTCCAATCGAGGGGCACTGTTTTTCACTCGGTAAATCCAATGATCGGCAGGGACGTGGTCCGATCTTCCGAAAAACGTTTGAAAGTTCAGGCCGCGAGATAGTCACCTCCGGTCAACCAACGAAAGCTCGACGGAGACCGTTCTCACTTCCTGAGAAAACCTTCGCCAAGTTGACTGCTGTCAACATTCAGGCTGCGCGCTGAAATCACCGTCAACGATCAACGGACATGCGACGGAGCCGAAGCAGAACTGTCGGACTACACCAAGAAGGGCAGGGCGCCTTGCCCTTCTCTAAACGAAACCGCAGCGCGCAGAATCGTCCAGCCACCGTTGAGGTCAGACACGAAGACGCATGCCCAGCTAGAGTGAGGGGCAGATCTACCCACGTCTCTCAAACGTCTTCTCGCATCGTGCGAAATCTCGACGCCCTAAAAAGTCGGTCTATGCCGCGGCAACTTTCTCCCCAAGTTTGCCGCAAAATGGCCAGGCCAAGCCCAGGCGGCGGCATCGTCCGGCATTCGTCGCGAACGGTAATACCAGGCTCAACAAAGGAGAGGGCAGGGGGCCCAACTCCGACACCTGCTTTGTGCTCCTTCCCTTTCCCTTCTCTCCCATTTTCCCCGTCGACACGTAAAATCAACAGCTGAGGGCAAGCAGGCACCGCAACAAGTGGAACTCGTGACCTGAAACTCGTTCAACCGTCACGCGGCTCGGGAGCGCCATTCCCAGTCGCAAAAGCCCAGATTTTCGAGCGGAATAGGGAAGAAGCTGCATCAGCCGGAAACATCATGCATAATACTTCACGATACCTCGCCTTGTAAAAGGGGAGGGACCTCGCCCACGCGGGGACTTCGTCCTCCAGCTCCAATCACCATTCACCCGCAGCGCAGAAATCACAGGGCCCTTGCATTTCGCGTCTGCATCAGGGCCATTACCATCGGACCGGGGCTGAAGCCGCCGTCTGCCGCTTTGCCCGAGAGCGCGCGAAGGTAGCCGCCGGGGTTATGGATCTCCTCGGAGCGCTGAAGCATCGCGAGGACGGTGATCGCCGCGTTGGTGGCACCCATATGCCGCGCGGCCTCCGCCCAGGCAGAAGGCGAAATGCCCATCATCGGGTGAATGAACTCGGCCCGCGCAATCAGATCGTCCCAAGACCGGATCGGTTCGGGCGAATAGTCTCGTGCATCCGGACAGGCCTGCAAAACAAGCCACAGCGGCAATTTCGGCGCTTCGGCTTCCTTTTCTGGTTCGCACGGCTCCAAATCGTCTAACGAGGAGGGCAGGGGTGACCCCGCCGCAGCTTCTTCCATTTCTTTGGAAGATTCAGATTCGTATAGACTTATGTTTGAATCTTGTATGTGCCGCTCACTATTGACGTCTTTGCCGCTCATATCTTCTGTTTTTTCTTTCGGAATAAAGGTCTTAGCCTTTTCCCGCAGGTCGTTCGCGCGAAGATGCATGTTTGTCATCTCCTCGAGCCCGAGCTTGCGCCGCATCTCGCGGTTCATCAGTGCCAGCATGTCGGAGAGCGCGTCCCAGTTCGCGGAGACCGCCTCGCGGCCATACTCGATCAACTGAGCGACATCGCGCAGGATCAGCACCACAGCCTCGCGCAGCGCCTTGTAGCGGGCCTGAGCCTCACGGGCCGCCTGCGCGGCCTGTGCGATCTCCGCCTCGCGCAGCAACAACGGGCGCAGATCGAAGCCGAACGCCACCTGGAGCTGTTCGCCGGCGCGGCGGGCGTAGCGCTTGCCGTTGGGGCTGTCATGGCGGATCACGAGGCCGGACTTCACCAGCGCCGCCAGATGCCGCCGCAGCGTGCTCTCAGGCATCCCATGGGCGCGCTCGGAGAGCGACGCGTTGGAGGGGAAGACGATCGTGCCGTCGCCCTCGGCCAGTGTCGGGTGCGGGTGAAAGGACAGCAGCGCGTTCAGCACCGCCAGATCGCGATCACTGACACCGAACGCCGCGCGTGCGACCGTCAGATCGCGCATCACGGCCCATTTGTCGCGGGCAAGCTGGGGCAGGGGCGCGTCGAGCATCTCGGCGGCCCTCAAATCCCCTTTGTTCAGGCTCCGCCCGAACGGGGTTTGTGAGATATGTTGCATCCTGTCTGTCACAAAGACATGAAAGATCGCTCCGCGGACATGGCGGTTGTTGACAGGAGTCAACTGCTCAGGATACGTTCAGAGTGCGAGAAAGAACGGCCCTTCGGGATGTCATGTCCTGGGGGGTCTCTTTTTTTGTCTCGATGTGCCTCCTTTTTATCGTTGCGGTCTTCTGCTCATTCCCCGTCTTTGCGGGAGAATTCTTCGTGGAGCCGCGCCATATTCTCGCGCAGCCAGTCGGCGAAACTATCATCGTGGAGCGTCATCACGGGCTTGCCTCCACGCCGTTGCGCCTCTGCAAGAAGCGCACCGTTTTTCGTGGTGATCTTCTCGGGCGTTGGGGCAGGGGCTCGTTGCGGCGCAAGCGCGTCGAACACGGTCTGGAAGCGGGCATCGCTGCTGTCTCCGGACGCGAGCGCCACGACCTGATCGACGGGACGCTTGCCGATCCGTCGCGCCAAGGCGAGCCAACGGTCCCGCCCGGCCGAAGGCGCCGCACCGATCGCTTCGATCACCGGCTCCGGCACTTCCTTGGCCACTGCGAGCATCCGGCTGACGACGGTCTTGTCGACATGCAGCGCGTCGCAGATCACCTTGCGGTCAAAGCCGCCCTCGACCATCTGGCGCGCAAAGTTCGCTTTCTCGATGAAGCTCAGATCCTTGCGCGCGGCGTTTTCCTGCCCCTGCGCCACAACCAGCGAGCGGTCGTCGAGATCGCGCACCATCGCGCGGACGGGACTGCCCAGCTTGCGCAGCGCCTGAACGCGGCGGCGACCATAGACGATCTCGTAGCGGCCCTCGTGATTGGGCGAGTGGCGCAGCATCACCGGCACTTGCTGCCCGTATTCGCGCAGGCTCTCGACCAGTTCGGCGAGCCCCTCGGGGTCGGTATCGAGCCGGTCCTTTAGCCCCGCATCGTCGATCAAGTCGGCGGGCACCTCGACCAGCGCGCGGGTGCGCAGCTCGGCCAGCGACTGGCTGACCGCGCCGATCGCGCCGGTCTGACGCCGCGGCGGCGATGTAGCGGGTCTGTCGGCCGGGGCAGGGGCACCGGCAGCTTTGCGAGCGCTCGCCTCCGCCTCGTTTCTTGCGTTCATAAGCCCGTCGAGCAGGTTCTTGCGTGCCATGATATCAGCGCCCCCACGCTTTCTGGATAAGGTCCTCGATCTCGCTATTCACTGAATTGAGACTCTCAAGGGCGCGTTCATAGGTCGAACGGGTGAATTGCGATTTCTCCACCTCGTAGAGCGTCTGCTTGGTGATTCCCGCATCCGAGATCGCGGTGGACTTTAGGGCAGGGTGGTTCAGCACATGCTCCCCGAACATAGAGCGCATGAAGCTAACCATTTGATTTTGCGGGCCGTCTCCGGGTTCGTAGCGGGTCACGAGATAGCGCAGCCAGTCATAGGACATGTCGCCCCCCGCCTCGGCCACGACCCCCAGAAGGTTCGAGGTCATCAGCAGGAACTGACACATCGACATCACGTCGAGCATCTGCGGATGCACCGTCACCAGCACTGCCGTCGCCGCCGAAAGCGCCGACATCGTCAGGAAGCCCAGCTGCGGCGGACAGTCGAGGACGACCACGTCGTAGTCCGCCTCCACCGTGCCGAGCGCATCGCCGACCCGGGTGAAGAACAGCTCGCGCGAGCCCTGTGCAAGCACCCGCGGCGTGTCATGCTCGAACTCCATGAGATCGAGATTACCGGGGATGATGTCGAGATTGGTGAAATAGGTCTTCTGGATCACATCCTTCAGCGGCACTGGGTCGTCGTAGCGGATCGCGTCGTAAAGCGTGCCGCCGTCGAGCAGGTCGAACTCGGGCTGAAAACCGTGCAGCGCGGAGAACGAGGCCTGCGGGTCGAGGTCGATCGCGAGCACCCGGTAACCGTCGAGCGCAAGTTTCTGCGCCAGATGTGCCGAGGTAGTGGTCTTGCCGGACCCCCCCTTGAAGTTGATGACCGAGATCACCTGCAGATGATCGCCCTCGCGCCGCCCCGGAAGGTAGGTGCCGGGCGTCTTGGCGCCTTTTTCCAGCATCTCGCGCAGCGCCTGAACATCATGCGGGCTGTAATACCGCCGCCCGCCCGCGCGAATCTCGGGTTCGGGGCCGCGCCCGTCGAGATGCAGCTTGCGCAGGTAAGCATCCTTCACGCCAAGGAGCTGTGCCACCTCGCCGGAGGTGAACTTGCGCAATTCCCGCTTGGTATCCGGGGGAAAAAGGGCACGACGGTGCTCTTGCAGCTGTTCGGACAAACGCTCAGCATGTTGTCCGACGATCTGATCGATCCGCATATGTTCCGTCATCTCTGCCCTCTCGCCTCTGCACTTGTTACGCTTTTAGGCGTCTCATTCGTTCTTTTCCGTATAATTCACTTGAACGAACCGAGTCTGGCAAGAGTTTTTTGGGAGGCGCGACCAGAATCCCACAAATTCGAGACCAATATCTAGCGAAACGTGCTCGCGAAGACACTAACCAAGGGTCTGGTTGGCGTAAATTGACCCGGAGCGGTGAGATGGCTGCCGAAAGGCTCTTCGCGACAACCAGCCTCTTTCCGATTCTCTCACGGTTGTGCCGCAGCTCGGCCTGGGACTGGGATAGGCGTGTGCGACAAATTATAACTTGTTGCACACGCACCAATGTGCGACAGACTTAAACTTGTCGCACATGAGACCGCAATGGACATCATCTCGCATAGTCAGACCGCGCAGACGGCCTATCAGGATCTACTACGGCTGCATCTCGACGATCGCGCCGCCGAAGTCACCGGCGCGATCGAGGAGCGTCATCGCGGCGACCGAACCTATCTTTACGAGCGGCTGCGAATCGGAACCGAAACGCGCAGCCGTTATCTCGGCGAGGACAGCCCGGAGCTGCGCGATCGGCTGGCGCGGGCGGCGGCACTTAAAGCCGATGCGCAGGCGCGCCGGCAGCGGATGACGCGGCTGACCCGGATTCTGCGCGCCGAGGGCTATATCGCCACCGACCGCGAGACCGGCTCGCTGTTTCTCGCCTTCGCGCGGGCGGGGATGTTCCGGCTTGGCGGCACGCTGATCGGAACCGCGGCCTTCGCGCTCTACCAAGGCGAGCTGGGCGTGCGGATGGATACCGAGACGCTGGCCCAGACCGGCGATATCGACCTTGCGAGCTTCCAGCGGCTGTCGGTCGCACTGCAGGACCGGGTCGAGGAAGAACCGGGCGATATCTTATCAGCGCTGAAATTCGACCCTGTTCCCGGGCTTCAGGACCGACAGGTCTGGAAATGGCGGCAAAGCCGATCCGAGGTGATGGTGGAGTTCTTGACGCCCGCCTTCGGCGACGAAACGGTGAAACCGCTGCCTGCGCTCGGTGTCTCCGCGCAGGCGCTGAACTATCTCAACTACCTGATCGCGGAGCCGATCCCGGCAGTGGCGCTCTACCGCTCCGGTGTCTTGGTGCAGATCCCGCGCCCCGAGCGGTTCGCGATCCACAAGCTGATCGTGGCAGACCGCCGCCGTGAAGGCCCGGACCGGGGCAAATCCGCGAAGGACCGGGCGCAGGCGGCCTTCCTGATCGAGGTGCTGGCGCAAGACCGCCCCGACGAGCTGGCCGAAGCCTGGCAGGACGCCCAATCCCGCGGCCCACGCTGGCGCACCCGGCTGGAGGCGACGCTTGCCCGGATGCCGGAGACGGCGGCGCGGCTCGCGGATCTTGGGTAGGGCAGGGAGCGCCCCCCTTGGCGCCACGTCGGTCCAGCGGATCAATCGACTGGCGCTTAAACCGAGGAAACTCTCCGCAACCAACGCGCCTCTCTCGCCCTGCTCGCGAATGAAATGAAAGCTCCCGTCGCGATCGGGGCCACCTACATGGGAGCGGCGCGAACGTTCACGCTAAGCGGATCGGCCCCGCCCGCGCAGCTTCCCCCGCAATGCCAGAGGCGCGGTCAACACCACTCATTGCAGCTCCGCAACAGTCCGGCCTCATTCGCACCCCAGCAACTTTGGCTGTTTTCATGTATTAAGGTGTTGGTCTAAGAAAAAACTCATCGCGCTCGTGGGGTAAAGGCGCGCAAAAAGGAACCGATTTAAGGTGGCGCTATTTTCGCGCGAAGTTGGGGTAAAGGACTTTGAGAAGTGGATTGATCGGGCTGGTAGCCCAAGCTGCAATCGTCGCAGCAAGCGCGGCGCCCGCTGCGCAGGTATATTCGGGCGATCTGGTTGTTTTGGGCAATGCTTGCGTCGGTCTGTGCGCCGAGTGCACCTTCTGAAGCGCTCGTCCTCAGTGAAAACAACACACGTATCGCGTTCGGCTCGACGGACGGCATGCGGATGACCGCGAACCAATCGTCAAACGGTGGCTTGTCCGGCTTCTTCTTCGATGCACCGCAAAGCGGGACTTATTCAGACGGTCCGGTGGCTGTCACGGGTTATGCGCTCAACGGGACCGTGGAAACCGATGGGCGCCTCAAGGTCGCTGCGGCAGATTTCGCAACGCTTGCAACGCGATCCGCGTATGCGCCCGGCGGCACGGATGCCACCTTGACGTTGGATTCGAACCCGCTGGACGGAAACGCCTATATCTACCTGCCTGCCGGGAGCTATGCCAGTTACGGCTCGAGCGGTCCATACGTCATCAATACCGGGCCGGTCGTCGCGCAGGACGAGAGCGGCAACCCAATCACCGCCTCGGGCACGTACACCACTCACGCACCGTTCGTCGGGTTTCTGGCTGGAGACGGCGGTGTCACCTTGGGTGAGTCCAGCACGGCGACTGCAGGGCAGGTTTCTGTCGGATCATCGGGCGTGACGCGGCGAATTTCCAACGTCGCCGACGGAATTGAAGCGAGCGACGCAATCACTGTCGGGCAGCTGTCGCGTCTGAGCGGTGATGCAACGGCGCAGTCGCAACGCATTGACCGACTTGAGAATGATCTCACGACGATGAGCGCGATGAGCGTTGCCGTTTCCGCATTGACGGCCAATCCGCGCGGCACGGGCGCGCCCGCACTCGCGATCGGTCTCGGACATTATGACGGTGTCAGTGCCGTCGCCGCCGGGGTGGTTTTCCAAGTGGCAAGCCACGTGACTTATAGGCCCAACAGGCCCGAACGTGCATATATGGACATTTGAAGGAACATATAGCGAACGAACTGCCTGTTGACCGTGTG
>NZ_NBOA01000014.1:0-19108 GCF_002213235.1 Thioclava sp. F34-6 | reverse complement strand
CGCACTCCCATCTTGAGATGGGTATCACCTCGCAGTCCGCGCCGGCGCAGACAACGTGCCGCTCAGACACCGCTTACTTCGAAACGAGAAGGTCCGGTCTCCCGTCGCAGCCTGATTTGGCGACGAAACCGAAGGACGCGGGCGGCAGAAATCTGCCGGGCGTGTCCTAAACTCGGAATGGCTCTTGGTTCTCCAGCGGCGCTTCAGTATTGCCCGTCAGGGCCAGACTGTCGGGGCATCGTTTCGACCCTCTCGCACAGTCCGATATGCGAATTCCCGCAAGCGTGTTTGTTTTGACTCGCGCCGCACAAAGGCCCCCAAACATACATCGGCGATATGTTTGGGGGCCTCTTTGCGAGATATGAAAAAACCCCGCAAATCTGTGCGTTTCGTCGAGGCGTCGGTCTGCGGCGGGTTCACTCGACGAAGCTGTTTCGACGGGATCGCCAACTTGTTTTTCGCTGCCCGAAAGCGCCCCACCTCGAAGCAATGAGCTGAAAGCCAGCCCGGGACGGGACGAAAGAATGCAGGGCCGACAACGCCGGCCCCGCGAGGGATCACTCTTTCTCGTCGCGCAGTTTCGTCACCGCCGAGGAGTCGACGCTGCCTGCATCATTGCCCCAAGCTCCACGTAGGAAGCTTGCGATCTGGGCGACGTCCTCATCGCTCAGACGATGTGCGAAGCCTGGCATCTTGAGAGCTTCGGGACGCGTTGCAGTGGAGGGCATCGCCGCTCCGTTCAGGATCACGTCGATCAGGCCGGCGGTCTGATCTGCCGTTACGAGCGAGTTGCCTCCGAGCGAGGGGAACACGCCGGGCGATCCTTTGCCGTCGCTGAAGTGACAGGCCGCGCAATTGTCCATGTAGAGGCGCGCGCCCGGGCTAAGGTCTTTGCCCGCGACCAGCATGGCCGTGGTGTCGTCCTTGGCACTGTCCACCCGCTCGACACGGTTCGGCAGTTTCGTCGGGTCTTCGGCGGTCATTTCCGCCTTCGAACCCTCTTCGACGTTGCCCAGCCGGATCTTGTGCAGATAAGCAACCATCGCGTCGGCATCCTCGTCGGTCATGTATTGCAGCGAATGCTCGACTGCGAGAGCCATCTCGCCTGTGACGGCACTATGCGCGTTGCGGCCCGTCGTGAGATAGGCCTTGAGCTGATCGGCTGACCACATTTGCGCGGGCGCTCCGGCATCGCGCAGATCGGGCGCGGACCAGCCGTCGATCTCGCCCCCGCTGAGGAAGCTGTCGCTGGAGGCTGTTTTGCCATCCTCGGCCATGATCGCGTTGCGCGGACTGTGACAGGCGGCGCAGTGTCCCGGCCCCTGCACGAGATAAGCCCCGCGAGCGAGCTGAACGTCGCCGGAAATTGCATCCGAGGGGTGGAAGCCCGGATCGTCGAGCGCGGCCCAGTTCCACAGGCGAATGCCCCAGCGCTGGTTGAACGGGAAGGAGAGCGACGTTTCCTGCACCTCGTTCTCGACCGGCTTCACGTCATTCATGAAGTAGTCGTAGAGCGCCCGGATGTCCTTCTCGCTCAGGTGGCGATAGTTCTCGTAGGGCATCGCCGGGTAGAGATGGTTGCCCTCGTCATCCACGCCGTCGACCAGGGCCGCGCGGAAATCGGCAAGCGTCCAGTTGCCAATGCCGGTTTTCTTGTCGGGGGTGATGTTCGACGCATAGATCGCCCCCATCGGGCTTTCGATGGCCTTGCCGCCTGCGAAGGGCTTGCCGCCCTCGGAGGTGTGACAGGCGGCACAATCGCTCATCCGCGCGGCATAGAGCGGAGCACCCTTGTCGGGCGTCCAATCCGCCGCGACGTCTTCTGTCGGTTTCGTGCGCTGCACGGGCACGAAGATGATCGCCAAGAGGACGATCAGGCCAAGCACGATCAGCGCTGCGATGATGCGGAGGAAGGTTTTCATTTTCTCTCTCCTCTCACATCAACGGCCGGGGGTTCTTGAGATAGTCGTTGCGCAAGGCATCGACCGCCCAATAAGCCAGCGCCCCCAGCGGTCCCGTCGGATTATACTGGGTGTTCTGCGGATAGGCCGAAGCCCCCATGACAAACACGTTGTGACAATCCCAGCTTTGCAGGTAGCGATTGATCACCGAGGTGTTGGGATCGGTGCCCATCACCGCGCCGCCGACGTTATGGGTGCTCTGGTAGATCGTGGTGTCGTATTGCGAGCCTTCCTTCTTGTAGCCCGACGCCATCTTGTCGGGATTCATGCTGGTCGCGACATCCTCGATCTTGCTCTTCATGAACTGTGTCATCTTGATGTCGTTGGCCTTCCAGTTGAAGGTCATCCGCATCAGCGGGCGCCCGTGCCGGTCCTTGTAGGTCGGATCGAGGTCGAGATAGCAGTCGCGATAGGACATGTTCGACCCGTGCGAGCCGATGCCCATCTTGTGGTTATACCACTCGCCTGCGGCTTCCTTCCAACCCTGACCCCATTTCGGCGTGCCGGGTGGCGTGGAAAGCTGCCCAATCGGACGCCCGCCGCTATGGCCCGCTGTGATGTAGGAGCCGCCGATGAAACCTTCCTTGGCGAAGTCGATCTGGCTGATCGAATAATCGTCGATCGACATCCCGCCAGAGCCGGTGCCGATGAACGGATTGAACTTCTTGTCCTTGAAGTAGAGCGAGGTGCCCCCGGTCATCTGGTAGCAATAGTTGCGCCCGACGACGCCTTCACCGGTTGAAGGATCATAAGGCTGGCCGATATCGGACAGCAGCAGTAGATGCACATTGTGTAGCGAATAGGCGCAGACCAAAACGAGATCCGCAGGCTGGAAAACCTCTTCGCCGCTCTTCTCGTCGAAATAGGTCACCCCCTTGGCGGTCTTGCCGTCGGCGGCCTTCTCGATCTTGAGCACTTCCGAATTCGTCTTGTAGCTGAAATTCGGCATCCGCTTCAGCGCGCCGAGAACGCAGGTCTGAGGCGACGCCTTGGAGTAGTTCAGACAGCCGAACCGCTCGCAGAAGCCACAATAGTTACAGGCCCCTAGCTGCATCCCGTATTCATTCGTATAGGCGCGGCTCGCATTCGCCGCGGGGCGCGGGAAGGGGTGGAGACCCTTCTTGCGGGCGGCATCGGCGAACAGTTCGGAGTCGTAGGTGTTGGCCAGCGGAGGGTTGGGATACTCGCTGGAGCGCGGCCCCTCGAACGGGTTGCCGCCCTCCTGAATGTCGCCGTTCAGGTTGCCTGCCTTGCCCGAGATGCCCAGCAGCTTCTCGAACCGGTCGTAATGCGGCTCAAGCTCCTCGTAGGTCACGCCCCAGTCCTGGATCTGCATGTCCTCGGGAATAATGTCGGCGCCGAAATTCTCTTCGACATAGGATTTCAGGCGCAGCTCGGCCGGTTGCGTGCGCCAGGTCTGGCCGTTCCAGTGGATACCGGCTCCGCCGACGCCATCGCCGGGCAGGAACGAGCCCAGATGCCTGTAGGGCAGGGCGGTGTCGTTCACGCCGTGACGGATCGTCAGGGTCGACTTGCGCGGCTTTTGCATGAAGCCGTAGCGGATCGCGTATTTCAGCTCGTCGATGACGCCCGGATATTGGAAGTCCGGGATCGTGTCGCGGTCTTCGCCGCGCTCGAGCGCCAGCACTTCAAGCCCTTCCTTCGCCATCTCCATCCCGAGGATCGAGCCGGTCCAGCCGAGCCCGATGATCACGACGTCTTTTTTCGGATCAGTTCTAGCCATGGTTCACGCCCTCTCGCCTGCAATGTCGACCGCGCTGAGCGGGTAGGTCTCGTTGAAGCGTGAAACCCATTCGGTGTAGGCGCCGCGCGCGCCGGGGAAGCCGACATAGGTCCAGGCTTTCATCCCGTGATTGCCGCCATACATCGGGTCGGCGAAATAGCCTTCCTTGGTGTTCTGCAGCAGGAGGGAGAAGAAATCGCGCTGCTCGGGCTTGAGCGAAACCTCGCCTTTCTCGAGCGACGTCAGCGCGGCGTCCTGCGTCTTCGCATCGAGATCGGCAAAGCCTTTGCCGTGCTTGTCCTGGCACCATTGCTCGAACACCGGGATGGCCGCGCGGTAAACTTCGGCAGGGGTCAGCGGGCTTTGATAACCCAGAAGCGGGTCGGCATCGGGCTGGAACGGGCCTTCCATATACCAATCCGCAGCCGCGCCGAAATCTCCGGCAAGCTGGCGGTCGATGAAGACCGGCACGCGGGTCTCGAGCGCGCCGGGGCCGTCGCCATCCGCTGGGATCAGGCGGTCGCAGGCGGCCATGACGAAGGCATATTCCTCGGCGGTGAAATAGCTGGGTTCATAGTCCTCGAGCGGCGGCAGCTCTTCCTTAGTCTGCGCCTCAGCCGAGGCGGCAATCACCGCCAAGGCCGCACCAGCTGCAGAGCCTTTGAGAAAGCCGCGCCGAGAAGGACGTCCTGGCAAATCGGTCACTTGAAATCTCCTGTCTCTATGTGCCGAGCGGCCGAAGCGTCGGGAGAAGGCTTGTTCCTTGCGCTCGGAGCCGCGTCGGCGTCGGTCGCTCACGGGTGCGACAGGCTGTCACACCTTCTTATCCACCTATCGCGACGGGCGCGTGAGCAAAGCGACGCCGCGTCACTGTTTCGTGAGGTGGAAACCGGAGTCGGAATTTTGTCGTATGCGCGCGCGCGAGACATGGATTCTCGCACAGGGCACGTTTGACTCGCGCTTGTGTAATGCGCGGACCGCTCGGGTTAAAAGACACGGCTTGACAGCTACGCGCCCCGCCGTCCCTATCTGTTAGTCACGCGGCTGGCAGCCGTGGCGTTCGGGATCAATAAGCTGCGAGGTAGATCGCCTCGATCTCGGTGACCGACAGATCGCGCGGGTTCCAGTCGAGCAGACGGCGGATGCCATGCGCCTCTTGCGCCATCGTCGCGAGATCGTCTTCCGGCACGCCATGCGCCCGCAGCCGCATATCGAGACCAAGATCGGAACAGAACGCCGTGGCGCGAGCGCGCACCGCATCTTCATCGCCGAACTCGAAACCGAGCGCGGCGCAGATTTGCGCGGTCTTTTCCGGTGCCGCCGCGCTATTGGCCGCCAGAACGTGAGGGAAGATCAAGGCGTTGGCGATGCCGTGGGCCATCTTGTGGCGCGTGCCGAGCGGGTAGGAGAGCGCGTGACCAGCAGTCGTATTGACCGGCCCGAGGCAGACGCCGCCATAAAAGGCCGCAAGTGAGAGCCCCGCACGCGCAGCCACATTGTCGCCATCCGTCACTGCCGTCTTCAGGTGCTTGCCGACGAGTTCGATTCCCTGCAACGCATAGGCGTCGATGATCGGGTGGGCGCGCTTCGAGGTGAAGGCTTCCACGCAATGCGCCATCGCATCCACGCCGGTCGCCGCCGTCACCATCGGCGGCACGCTTAGCGTCAGCATCGGATCGATGATCGCGATATCGGCGAGCATGTGCGTGCTCTCGGTGGCGACCTTGGCCAGCGTGTCCGGATCGGTCACAAGCGCGCGCGTGCCGACCTCGGAGCCAGTGCCCGCCGTGGTCGGCACCTGCACCAGTCCGACCTTGCGGGCCGGGGCGCGGTTCGGGCCGGAAATCTCTGAGAGCTGCAGATCGGTGCCCGCCATCACGGCCACCAGCTTCGCCAGATCCATCGCCGAGCCGCCGCCGAAGCCGATGATCACATCAGCGCCCTTGGCGGCAGCGACCGCCGCCATCAGGTTGTTACGGTCGGGTTCGGGCTGCACCGTACCGAAGCAGCCGACTTCGCCGAGACCGAGGCGCTCGAGACGGTTAGCATTCACCGGATCGGCGATCACGAAGGGCTTGGCATAGCCACGCTCGGCGACCCAGCCCGGCAGATTGGCAAGCGCGCCTTCACCGAAGTGCAGGGCCGACGGCCGCAGAAGAGTGATTGTATCGGTGAGTGCATTGGCCATATGGGGCTCCGGCTGTCATCTGGTTTGCGTTGCGGGCTCGCGCCATCAAAAACTCTGTACGATCCCGCTCAATTTGGAGGTATTCAAGGTGTCGACGGAAAATTTGTCAACATATGAATTTTAGGTTTGTCGCGGCGTGGCGTGGGCAAGGATTCGGTAATCTGTGGAAAAACAATCGCTTACCGAAGCAAGCAAACGGTGTCGAGTTTCCGAAGCCAGTTGCTCAGCGAAACAAGTTTACAAAAGTGTCTTGACAGCAGACCCCGCGACGACGAGGGTCGGGACCGAGTTTTACCGAGGCGCAGAGGTCGCCGATCGCTCAGGAGGAGTCGCGTGAACGAAGGTAAAAGCGATATCTGGATCGGGTTCGGCCTGCTGGCGCTCTGCGCTTTCGCGGCATGGCGATCCCTTCTGGTCCGCACGGTCGAAACCGGCACCATCGCCGGGGCGACCTTCATGCCGTGGTTGATGATCGGCGGCCTGGCGATTTTGGCTCTGGTGATGATCGCCCGAGCTTTGCGGCGCGGCGGGCTGACCGGCGGGGCCCAGATCGACATGCCCGATCGCGGAACGTTGGTCCGGATGGGCCTGCTGACGGTGCTGCTGATTGCCTATGCCGCAGCGTTCATGACCCTCGGATATCTAGCCTCGACCGTGATCGTTTTCGTGCTCGGGTTGCTGCTGTTCCGTGAACGCCGCCCGCTGGTGCTGATCCTCGTGCCGATCGTTCTGACCGGCGCCATCTATCTCGGGTTCACGCGGCTGCTGCAGGTTTGGCTGCCCTGATCCGCGAACCCGTTTTCCTGTTTCAAAAGTGGAGGAGACCATGAAGAAAGTTCTGACCCTTGGCGTGCTTGCAACGCTCGTCGCCGCACCGGCGCTTGCGGAATTCCCCGAGCGCCCGATCCAGATCATCGTGCCCTATTCGGCTGGCGGCAGCACCGATCTCGGCATGCGCCTGATGGCTGACAGCCTGAAGCGCCACATCGACGGCGCGACCGTCGTTGTGCGCGACCAGCCCGGCGGTGGCGGCTCGATCGGCACCTCGGCCACGCTGCACGCCCGTCCCGACGGCTACACGCTCGGCGCCGGTGCGCAGGGCCCGCTCGCCATCAAGCCGCATATCGGCGGCACTGATTACACCCTCGACGATGTCGACTTCATCGGTCTCTATGCCCGTAGCCTTCAGGTCTTCGTGGCCTGTGCCGACGCGCCGTTCACCGACTGGGACAGCTTCATGAAATACGCCAAGGAGCAGCCGGTTCAGGTCGGCAACTCGGGCGCGGGCGGCGCGAACCAGGTCTCCGCCGAAGCCTTCGCCAAGCAGGCGGACATCAAGATCGAAAGCGTGCCCTATCCGGGCTCCGCAGATGCGCGCACCGCCTGTGTCGGTGGCCACATTCAGGCGATGGTCGCTTCGCCCGCCGAGGCGCTGGCCGCGTCGAAAGCCGGTCAGATGACCCCGATCTTCGTCATGGAAGACAAGCGCATCGACCTGTTCCCCGACACGCCGACCGCGACCGAAGAAGGTGTCGATTTTACCTGGTCGTCGTGGAAAGGCATCATCGCGCCGAAGGGCCTGCCGGATGACGTGCGTTCGAAGCTGGTCGACGCGGTGAAAGCGGCCTCCGAGGACCAAGAGTTCAAGGACAAGATGACCGCGATGGGCGAGTTCGTGACCTACGAAGACCCGGAGACGTTCAAGGCTCGCGCCGAGCATGACAGCGAAGTTTCCAAAGGCGTGCTCGACGATCTCGGCATGACCGGAATGAACAACTGATCCGACCTACCCCGATCCCCGGCGGGCTGACGCCGGGGATCTTCTTTTCGAATGGCCCTGCTTCATGGATACTCTGAGCTATCTTCTCCCGCTTCTGCAGCCCAACACGCTCTGGGCGATCGCGCTCGGCACGCTGGGCGGGCTGATCATCGGCGCATTGCCGGGCCTGACGGCGACGATGGGGGTCGCGCTTCTGATCCCGCTGACTTTCGGGATGACGCCTGTGATGGGCCTCAACATGCTGATCGGGATCTATATCGGCGGCATCTATGGCGGCTGCGTGAGCTCGATCCTGCTGCGCACGCCCGGCACGCCCGCCTCTGCAGCGACGGTACTGGACGGCTACCCGATGGCCGCGCGCGGCGAGGCGGGCAAGGCGCTCGGTCTCGCCACGATCGCCTCGACCATCGGCGGGCTTTTCGCCGCCGTCATCCTCGCTACGCTTGCGCCGCAACTGGCTGGCATCGCGCTGAAATTCGGCGCACCGGAATATTTCGCACTGGCCTTCTTCGGCCTCACGATCATCGCTTCGCTGTCGGGAGATATCCTGAAGGGCGTGATCTCGGGGATGCTCGGCATTCTGATTTCCTGCGTTGGCGCCGACCCGATCTCGGGGATGTTGCGTTACACGTTCGGGATTTCGGGCTTCGCCTCGGGCTTTGCCTTTACCCCGGCGCTGATCGGTCTTTTCGCACTGTCCGAAGTGTTCACCCAGCTCGAGACGCTGGCAAAGGGCGGGACGGGCAAGATCCTGAGCGTGCAGGGCCGCTGGCCCTCGCGGCAGGACATGCGCGACAGCCGTGGTGCGCTGGTGCGGGGCTCCATCATCGGGACGCTGATCGGGATCGTGCCCGGCACTGGCTCTGGCACCGCGTCGTGGATTTCCTATAACGAAGCGCGCCGCGCCTCCAGCACGCCGGAGAAATTCGGCACTGGCTACGCCCCCGGCATCTGCGCGACCGAAAGTGCCAATAACGCAGTCTGCGCCGCGGCGCTGATCCCGCTTCTGGCGCTTGGCGTGCCCGGCGATGTGGTAACAGCCGTGCTGATGGGCGGGCTGATGATCCAGGGGCTCGCGCCCGGACCGATGCTCTTCCAGACCAACCCGGACGTGGTGGTGGGCATCTTCGGCGGCACCTTCATCGCGACGATCTTCATGTTCATCTTCGGGATGCTGCTGATCCCGGTCTTCTCGCGGATCCTGATGATCCCGCGCCATATTCTCGCGGTCGCGATCGTCATCTTCTGCTTCATCGGCTCCTTCGCGATCAACCTGAACCCGGTCGACCTTTACACGATGGTGGGCTTCGGCGTGCTGGGCTGGGGGATGCAAAAATTCGGCTTCAGCCAGGCGGCGCTGTGTATCGCGCTGATCCTCGGCCCGATGATGGAGGCGAACCTGCGCCGTGGCCTTCTGCAGGCGGGCGACAACGTCTTTGACTTCCTCTCGGGGCCGATCGCGCTTCTTTTCCTCGCACTCTCGGTGCTTTCGCTTCTCTGGCCGTGGTATGCCGCGCGCCGCGCCGCCGCACGGGACGCTCTCAACAATCAGGACGGATAATACCCATGTCACGCAATGCTCACGTCGCCCTCGTCACCTGTTTCAACGAGGACGAGACGGTCAATTACGAGGCGACCCGCGCACAGGTGCGCCGTCAGGTCGCGGCGGGCAATGATCTGATGGTCTGCGGCACCAATGGCGATTTCACCGCCCTGACCCATGACGAGAAGATCCGCCTGATCGAAGAGGTGATGGACGAAGTCGCGGGCCGCGTGAAGGTCATCGCCAATATCGGCTGCTCCGCGACTTTCGAGACGCTGCAGCTCGCCAAGGCGGTGGACGGCCTTGGTCTGCACGGGGTCGCGGTCATCACCCCTTATTTCATCGCCTGTACGCAGGACGGGTTGATCCGCCACTTCACCACCATCGCCGATGCGGTGAAGACCCCGGTCTATCTCTACGACATCCCGGCGCGGACCCAGAACCATATCGAGCCGGAGACCTGCAAGGTTCTGGCCCGTCACCCGAACATTGCCGGAATCAAGGATAGCGGCGGCTCGACCGAGACGGTGCTGGAATATCTCGCCGTGGCCAGGGAAGTCGGCGAATTCGAGGTCTATTGCGCCCCCGATCACCTCGTTCTCTGGGGCCTCGAAGAGGGCTGCGCAGGTGTCGTCTCCGGTCTGGGCAACGTGGCGCCCGACGTGCTGGCGCAGATCATCTCCGGCTTCAACTCGGGCGACATGGAAGCCGCCAAGACTGCGCAGGAGAACTTCGCTGGTCTGCGCAAGGACCTCTACGCGCTTGGTTTCCCGCCCGCGCTGGTCAAGCGTGCGCTTTATCTGAACGATGCCTCGGTCGGAATGTCGCGCCAACCGGCGCTGCTGCCCGATGCCGAGCAGGACGCAAAAATCGTTGAAATCCTCAAGGCGCGGGGCCTGAAGGAATGACCACTGTTCTCACGACCTCCCCGGGGTTCGGCAAGCATGGCCGCGTGCCTGCGATGATCGAGTCCGAAAGCTGGACGTTCATCCGCTGCGCCGATGAGGCAGAGGTGGCCGCACGCATCACCGAGGCGGATTATCTGGTGGTGGGCCTCGTGCCCGTCACCGCCCAGACCGTCGCGCAGGGCAGCAAGCTGAAAGGCGTGCTCAAACATGGCGTGGGCACCGACAATATCGACATTCCCGCCTGCACCGCCGCAGGGCTGCCCGTGACCAACACCCCCGGCGCGAATGCCGATGCGGTGGCGGAGCTGGCGGTCGGCTTCCTGTTTGCGCTCGCACGGAAAATCCCGCAGGGCCATGTCAGCGTGACCGGCGGCGGCTGGGAACGCCGCATCGGCAGCCAGCTGGGCGGCAAAGTTCTGGGCATCGTCGGCCTCGGCAATATCGGCAAGCGGCTGGCGAAGCTCGCGCGCGGTCTGGGGATGCAGGTCATCGCGACCGACACCTATCAGGATGCGGAATTCGCCGCCGAATGGGACGTGCGTTATGTCGCGCTCGAGGATCTGCTGGCGCAGTCCGATTACGTCTCGCTGCATGTCTTCGGCGGGCCGGATAACGCCGCGCTGATCAACGAGACCACGCTTGCGCAGATGAAGCCGGGCGCGTCGCTGATCAACCTCGCGCGGGGCGAAGTGGTTGATCTGGACGCCGTGGCGCGCGCGCTCGACGCCGGGCAGCTCGGCGGAGTCGCGATCGACGCCTATGTGACCGAACCGCCGGATATCAGCCACCCGGTTTTCTCGCACAAGGACGTGATTTTCATGCCTCATTCCGGGGCCGATACGCTCGAGGCGCTCGAGAATGTCGGGCTGATGGTCATCGAAGATATCAAGACGCTGATCGGGGGGGAAATGCCCGCCCGCTGTCTCAACGCGGACAAGCTGGGCTGAGACCCGAGCATCAAAGGAACGGACATGTCAAATCAGAGCAAACCCATCGTCATCACCATGGGCGATCCTTCGGGCGTCGGCGCGGAAGTTACGCTCAAGGCGATCGCGACGCTGCCTGCTGACCGCCGTGCGCAATATGCCGTCATCGGGGATCGCGACACGTTGGAACGCGCCCGCGCCGTCTGCGATCTCGACCTCGGGCTGCATGCGCATGGCGAAGAGGGGGCAGCGGGCTCGCTCGCGGTGATCCACGAGCCGGTCGAAGGCCTTCCGGGCGAATTCGGCGTTCTGTCGCCCGCCTGCGGCGAGGCCTCTTTCCGCTATATCGACCGCGCGGTGAAGATGACCTCCGGCGGCGAGGCGGCCTGCATTGTCACCGCCCCGATCAACAAGGCGGCGCTGAATTCGGCGGGCCACCATTACGACGGCCATACCGGAATGCTCGCGCATCTGACCGGGTGCAAATCCTCGTGGATGCTGCTGGCTTCGCCGACGCTGAACGTGATCCACGTCTCGACCCATGTGTCGCTGAAGGATGCGATCGACCGTGCTACCCCCGAGCGGGTGCTGGAGACGATCCGCATCGGCCATAACCACCTACGCCGTATGGGGATCGAGAAGCCCCGCATCGCGGTCGCCGGCATCAACCCGCATTGCGGCGAGGGCGGGCTGTTCGGCAACGAGGACGATCTGCAGGTCACTCCCGGCGTGAAAGCGGCGCAGGAAGAGGGGATCAACGTGGTCGGTCCGATCCCTGCCGATACCGTCTATTATCGTGCACATTCGGGGGCGTTCGACCTTATCGTGGCGCAGTATCACGATCAGGGCCATATCCCGATCAAGCTGATCGCCTTCGATACGGCGGTGAACTGCTCGCTGGGGCTGCCGATCGACCGCTGCTCGGTCGATCACGGCACGGCGTTCGATATCGCGGGCACGGGTAAGGCGAACCACGCGAATATGCTCTCCGCGCTGTCTTACGCCGACCAACTCGCGAAAGCCCGGGGCTGAGCGCGCCGCGACATTTGCCACTAATGACAAACGGCGCCTCTCGGGGCGCCGTTTTTGTATTCAGGGTCTAATCCGAAGCGATGCCGGCCGGGCTTATGCCGTACCCGTCGCCTCCATCCGCAGATCAAGCAGACCGCCGCCGAACAGCCGGTCGCGCGAATGCTCCAGATGGGCGCGCATCAGATCGCGGGCGGCTTCGGCCCGACCGTCGCGCACCGCTTCGTAGATCGCGGTATGTTCGGCCAGAACTCCCTCGAGCCCCTTTTTGCCGTCGCTCATCAGCGCGTCGCCATGCAGCTTCATCCCGACATTCACATGATCGCGCAGCGCCCGCAGCGTGGCTTCGAAATACTGGTTGTTCGCGGCTTTCGCGATGGCGAGGTGGAACGCGAAATCCGCATCCTCGCGGTGTTGCAGCGACCCGGTTGCGGCACGCAGCTGATCGAGCGCCTCCTCGATGTCGTGCAGGATCGCTTCGTTTCTACGTCCAGCGGCCAGTTCAGCGGCCTGCGACTCGATGGTGATACGGAATTCGTAGCAGCGCTGGATATCGGCCAGCGTCTCGACCTTGGCAAAACCCAAGGGGGCGATGTGGATCGGGCGCACGAAGCTGCCCGCGCCCTGCCGGGAATAAATGGTGCCCTCCTCGCGCAGCTTCTCCAGCGCGGCGCGCAGAACCGGACGGGAGACGCCGAATTCTTCCGCCAGCTGGTTCTCTGGCGGCAGTTTCTGGTTCGGCGGATAATCCCCGTTCGAGATCCGGCTGAACAGGCTGTGATAGACCTTGTCGGCCAGTGGGATGCGCGAGGTGGTTTTGTTGGCGGTCATCAGGTCCATCCATTGGGAGTCGAGGAAAACCTACCGTTCGGCTAGCGATTTGACAAGTTTTACAACTGTGTCGGGCGGGCCAAAGCCGCCCGATTTCGTCACGATTTCAAAAACTTTCCCCGAATGAAGAGCTTGGGCGCGTGGTACGCCCGGTTGTTCTTCGCCGATAAGATCGAGCTGCCCGATACCGAGCGCGCCCAGGATCGCATTCGCGCTTTCGCCACCGCAGGCGAAAAGCGTGGCTACGGGAATTTCGCTCACCGCCCGCGCGATTCCCTGCGCGAATTTCTCTCCCGCCCGCGCGGGATCGACGCGTGTTGCGCCGGGCGTCATCTGGACCACCTGAACCGGGGCCGCGAGGATCGAAGGCACCTCGCCATTGGGGGCGGCGGCGAGCGGCACGCCAGACAGGGCTGCGACCTGCGCCAGGGTAATCGGATCGCGCGACCCGATCGCCAGCAAGGCTGGCGCGGGCAGGGGCGGTAAGGCCGGATCCGACGCGGTCCCCGGCCAGAGTCTATGCGCCAGTGCCGCCGCGAGCCCCGCCGCGCCGACGTAATCCTTTGTCGCCGGATTGTCGGGGACGGCCGCGTCCAACTCGGCCCGAATGCGGGCATCGAGGATCACCGCAGGGCGGCCCAGCCTCTCTGCCACCGGGATCGGGGTGTCGATGCCGGTCCCGGTTACGTGGCCGCTTTCGCAATAGCGGCCAAGCGCGGGAACTGCGGGGGTTGCGATCAGCTCCTTGGTCCGCCCGTCGAGCAGAACTTCCAGTTCGTCGCGGATATGGCCCTTCAGGCGGCTGTCGACTTTTTTGAAGATCAGCCCCTCACGGCCCGCCAGCAGGGCGCGCACCTCCTGCAGGCACTCCCGGGCGGCCTCGCGGGAGCCGTCGCGCGTCCCGGTGGCGACGGCGATGACATCGGCCCCGCATTCGAGCGCTTCGGGAAAATCCGCGACCGTACGCGCCACGCGAACCTGCGCGCCCCTCGCGGCGAAGGTGGCTCCACTATCGAGCGCGCCGGTAAGATCGTCGGCGATGAGAAAGAGTCTGGTCATGTCATAGCCCGAATAGACGCGGAAACGCGCAGGGAATTTACGGCGGCACGGAGCCCACCTCGCGGCCAAGCCGGGCTCGGCTTTTCTTGAGAGGTATGCGCCTGTCCCGCGTCTATTCCGCTCTACATGTAAATAGTGAAATCAGGAAGGGGTCACGTGCAGAGAAAGCAAGTTTTGCCTTGCAACCCACGGACAATAATAGAAATTAATACTGAGGCTGAGAGGATCTTTCGCGTTCACTCGTTGATGGGGTATACAACATTACGAATTCTGTTGGACCACATGGTGGCCTCCGTCACCGTGATACTACGCGCCGCGGTATAGGTGTGCGTGTGGTAACCTGGAGAAGAACGAGGGTCTACCCGCGATGTCGCGACAGAACATTTGCATGAAAGCTTCGCCGACCGGTCTGGTCGCGACGGGCGCGGTGAAAGCCGCAAACGAAGAAACACCCCCGGCCGCGCGCCCTCTCTTCCGTCAGGTCAACGACTTTGACCATGTCCGACAATAGCACTCCTATACTTTCGGACGGTTCGCTTTGGGTAAACAAACGTCGCGCCAACGCGGAAGCGGGCAACAAACATCCCTGCTACCAAAGATCTCGCATCAGCTTCAGCTAAGTTGGCAAGTTCGTGATCCGCTCCCCGTTACGAGGGATCTGTTCGAAAGGGCGTAACTTTTCGTCCTTCGATGGCATTGACTATCTCAAGGGCGTGTCGTCGTGCTTCGAGACCGTTTGTCGTTCGATCATCCGGTGGACCCGGACCGGCTCTTCCCCCTTGTGCAAGGCGATAAGGCGGTCCGTCACGTCGCGATCAGCCTGGGTCCGGCGTTCATTATGTCGAACATACTCCACCCAGGTCGGCACATGATAGGTTTCGGTCCAGATGTCCGGATTTTCGAGATCCCGAAGCAGCGACCATTGCTGGGCGCCATCGCGGATCCGGATTCGCCGCCGTTCGCTCATCAGCGCGAGAAAGTCGGGAACGTTTTCCTGAGCGATGTCGTAATCGACAAGGATCATGATCGGCCCGCTGCGCTGTCTCAGATCGAGCCGGAGATATGGCTCCTTGAAGCGGTTCAGGGGGGCCAGATCCAGATACTCGGAATCGGGGAGCGGCGCGAGAAGTCCCACCCCGGCGCCGATCACAAGCATTGCGGCGGCGCACAGGAGGGCAAGCTGAAGATCGAAGGTTTCCGCCATGGTGCCCCAGAGCCAGCTTCCGCCTGCCATGCCCCCAAAAACACCGGTCTGGTAGAGCGCCAGCACACGCCCCACCACCCATCGCGGTGTCGAGAGTTGCATCGTTACGTTGAAAAGCGAGAGCGAGATGACCCAACAGATTCCGGCGAAAAGCATCGCGATGGCACAGATCACTATGCTGTCGCTCAGGGCGAGCACGGCGGAGCTCGCGGCAAAGCCGAGAAACCCGATCCGCGTGATATGTTCGCTTTGAAAACGTGCCCGGAATTGCGCATTCCCCAATGCGCCAAAAACAGCACCCAGCCCGAAACATCCAAGCAACAGGCCATAACCGAACGCGCCACCGTGCAGGTGGTCTCGCACGACCAGCGGCAAAAGCGCCTGGATCGCGACTGCCGAGAGTCCGAACAGGAAGCCGCGCAGGATGACACGGATAAGGTTCGGCGACATGGCGACATAGCGTAGCCCGGCAGCAAAGGCAGGGCCCAGAGGCTCTGGTGGTAGGCTTCGGGGTGGCATGGCGGGCCGCCAGTTGAACAGCGCCGCGATGATCGCGACGTAGCTTAGCGCGTTCACCGCAAAGGCCGCCGCTGCGCCTGCGATCGCCACGATCAGCCCCCCCGCCGCAGGGCCGATGCTTCGCATCATGTTGAAGCCCATGCTGTTCACCGACACGGCGGCGGGCAATTCATCGCGAGTCACGATATCGCCGACAGAGGCCTGCCAGGACGGGTTATGCAGCGCCGTGCCGCAGCCGATCAGGAAGGTGAATGCGAGAAGGAGAGGCGCGGTCAGAAGCTCTTCGTAGGCCAGTATTGCAAGGGTTACCGAGACGAGCAGCATGAACGACTGTGCGACGATCATGATTTTTCTGCGGTTGTAATTGTCGGCGAAAACGCCTGCCGCGAGCGAGAAGACCATGATCGGTAGAGTGACGGACGCCTGCACCAGAGCTACCATGCTCTGGGACGAGGTCAGAGCCGTCATCATCCATGCGGCCCCCACAGCTTGAACCAGACCTCCGAAATTGGAGGCGAGGGTCGCAATCCAGAGCATGCGGAAGGTCTGGTTGCGAAAGACGGTGAGAGTCGGCTCCGAGCGGGGCATTGAGTTCCCTTTCCAGGAAAATCTCCGCCGGCCATGGACCGACAGGTTTCAGGATCTCTATGGGATTAGCACACTTGTGTTCGGAGGTAACCCTCTCGAGGGGAGGCGTGGCGGGGGCACGGCGCAAATCTGGTGGACCTATCTCGTGGCCTCCCGACCAAGCGATGACTTTGCATCAATATGAGCGGCATCGGTAAGACGGGTGCTGTCAGGGCTGTGTCCGCAGGGAGGCGGTAGCGGGCGAAGCCTGCTGGATAAATGGCGGCTCACGGGTAGTTGCGACAGCTCCACTATCTCAGCTTCATCATTTCGTCTCTGAATGCCTCGGCGGGCGTTCTGTAGCCGAGGCACTTCCTCGGTTTTCCGTTCAGGCGCTCGCAAATCGCCTTCATATTGCGATTTGAGAGCGCCGCCACGGGCGTGTCCCGTGGCAGGTAGCGCCTCGCTCTCTTGTTCAGATTCTCTACCGATCCTTTCTGCCAGGGAGCCTGGGGATCGCAGAACCAGACTTCGGTGCCGATCCCGGGCTGTAGCTTGCGCCAGTTTCGGAACTCAATCCCTCGGTCGAAGGTGATAGATCTGCGAGCAGGCTGGGGCAGGGGCTCCATCACCTCTATGAGCCGGTTCATCAGATGCGTGGTGCTCCTGTCGTTGTTCCGGAACAGGACAGCGAAGCGGGTCTTTCGTTCGATCAGTGATGCAATGTTGGCATTACCCAGGCCCGCTCGAAGATCATCAGATCACCTTCCCAGTCCCCGAAGGTCTCGCGGGTTTGCACATGCTCCGGTCGTTGGTGGATTGAACGATCTGGTGGGAAAACAAGGCCTCGTGGCCTGCGTGCATAGCGTGGTTGGCGTCTCTTCCGGCGACTTGGGAGGTGACGCGCAAGCTCCTCAGACTGGCCATCTGGACCATAGACGAAGCTGTATATCGTCTCGTGGCTGACCCGTTGTCGCTGTTCTTCAAAGATCAGGCGCCCGGCGATTTGTTCGGGCGACCATCCAGCCTTCAGCTGTGCAATCACCGCTTGCCGCAAATCCGGGCACCGAACCAGCTTCCGTCGTCTGGAGCGCCGGTCCGAAGCTGTCCTTTGGGCAACCACGCCGTAGTAGCCGCTGAGATACGGCAGTTCCTTGTCGACAAAACCGTTGCGCTTGATCTCACGGTAGACGCTCGAGCGATGACGACCGAGTTCCGCTGCAATCCGCCTGATCGGCATCTTTGCGTTCAGCATGTCTTCGATCACTCGTCGCTCGCACAAATCCAGCTCAGTATGTGCCATCTTCCTTCTCCTTGCTTTTCAGCAAGATAGAGGAATTGTCGCAACCCAGTTTAGAACTGTGTCGCTACACGCCTAAACCGCCCGTAATAAATATTATGTAAACATTAACGCGGCGGACGCGGAGCACGAGAAGATATCGCACGCCCCATCGACGCCAAAAGCGTTGGAGGTCAGCCGATTGCGACTTGCTATTTCTTACTCTTGATCGAAGTGATTGCGTCTGAGAGCCCAGTCGGCAAAAGCGGAATCCCGATGCGCCGACCATCCAGCCCCGTCACGGTAATCATCGCCTGCTTTCCCTGAGTTAGTGCCGCGGCTCGTGCAGACGGAAGAGCGACGCGCGCGAGGCAGCCGTTTGCGCAGTTCTCGAATTTCAAGTCCGAGATATAGACGCCGTCGACCGTGAGCCATGGCCCCTCCGTCAGGCGAACGTTGGCGGGCACTTTCACCTGTAAGACCAGACCGCCCTCGACCGGCGCGATATCCGTGCGCATCACCGTTTCGCCGGTCTTGTCCTGATTTACCTGTTCGGCCATACAAATCTGGCCGTCCGAGCAGGTCACGTCCCAGCTGCCGAAGCTCTCTCCCGCCGATGCAGCGTCAGCGAGCAGAAGCGAACCGAGCAGAACCGCCTTACCCGCCAAAGGTGACCCCCAGCCGCACGGCGGTGTGGGCTCCGTTGTCCAGCGCGCGCGCAACGCCTGTGTTCAGAAAGATGCGATTGCCATCGAGGAAGTGGTAGGAACCTACCGCGAGAGCCGACGTTCCGGCGTAGTTGCCAAGGCCGATCGAAAGAAAATTGTCGCCCTCGCCGCGCGGGTTCATGCTCAGCGCCGAAAACGCCGAAGACATCGCGCCGACCTGGGACACTTCATCGCTCAACTTGTCGATGCGCTGGTCGTTTTTCTGGATCAGCGCATTGTTCGCCGGGCCCGCCGCATCCATCGCCGCCAGCAGCTGGCCGTAGGTTGCCACGTCGCTCGCAGCGACGCCGTCGGCCACGTTCGTGATCCGCCGCTTGTTCGTCTCGGATCCGACCGAAATCGCGCCTTCGACCAGCGTCGAGCCCGCGCCCAGAGCAACCCCGTTCCCGGTGGAGCTTACCTGCATCACGTTTTGCCCGGTGTCGACATTCGTGATTGCGAAAACGCCCGCGTTGGTTCCGACGGACCAGTCCGTCGTCGGGAAAGCGGACGAAGAACTCGTGTCGTTGAACAGGATCGTCGGGCTGTCGCCGCTGACGATGATGGTGTTGTAACCGAAGTCGGTCGACGTGGTGCAACCCGAACCGACACAGGCGCTACCCATCACGACGATGTCTTGCGAAACGACCTCGGCCGCTTGCGATACAGTCCCGGTCGCAAGCAGCACCATTGCGGCCGCGGGAAGTGAATATTTTACCATGTAAAGGCGCCTCCGACAGTAATTTGCGCATCAGAACGGGTCGTGTCAGCGAACCCGACCCTATAAGGCCCAACAGGCCCGAACGTGCATATATGGACATTTGAAGGAACATATAGCGAACGAACTGCCTGTTGACCGTGTG
>NZ_NBOA01000013.1:0-25074 GCF_002213235.1 Thioclava sp. F34-6 | reverse complement strand
GATCGCTCACGTCACCGCTCCGTTTTCGGAGCCGTGAATCACGCGACGCAACAGAAATCAATGCATCCTGACCCTAGCAAAGGCACCGATGAGGAGCTCGATAATCTCATCGAAAGGTCCTAAGTATGATAGGCCAGCCGGCCCCCGCGCACAGGTAAGCGCAGAGGCCTATTGATTCCCGACTGTTTTTGTTCTAAATTGATCACGTAACCTTTCATCGAGAGTTGGGTTGAAAAGGCCGTTGGGTGTGTCGCAGCCTCAATGGCCTTTACTTTTGCACGGCGCCGAACGAGGGCAGCGCGCGCTCGAAAACAGGCTGCCGCACTGCGTTTAGAGATGCTGGCCGTGCCTTCGTTGCAGGACCACCGCCATGCGCCCTCATATCGTCGTTCAGTTGGCTGGTGCGCCGCCTCTGCGCATCTTTGCCTCGATAGCCCGTTTCGTCATTAGGAGCGCGCGCGAAGCCAGGAAAGACCGAGTCACGAATGCTGTCGATATGAAGACGTTGCTTCGCGTAGCAGACATCGGTGTAAAGTGCAGCGAACGACCGCGTTCCGCCTTTCCTGCGTGGGAGCAGTGAACGGCCCCAAAGCGGCCGTCCGTCGACTCCGCAGCGAACTTCCGCTTCCCGCCCTTCCTGCCTGGGTGCAGTGAACGGCCCTTAGCGGTCCTTAACGCCACGTTTAGCCAGCGGCCGATACCGGTCCCGAAGCGGCCTAAATGATGAGGACGGAAACCCCTACGTCCAGCGGACCAGAAAATACTGGCAAATCAGCGCAAGCGCGCTTTCTTCGCGGCAGCCATCGAATTCGTGGGTTAGGCCGATTTCGACAAACCCCTGGATCCTCCCAAAAAACACTGGGCGATCTTTCACCGGTGACCAGCGAGCTCAGAGGTCGGGCATTCCCTTCACGCGGCCAAACCGCTTCTGCGCTGCGATCCGGAAGGGGGCGTTGGCGGCTCCGAAGCCTTCGTAACCATTTCTTCGTTCGAGGATTTCGAAGAACATTCCTCCCGCGAAGGGGCGGGAATAGAGCTGATGAAAGGCGCCCTGCGCGTCCTCGTCATAGAGGATGTTGGCCGACTGCAACTTCTGCACAAATTCGCGCGACAATTCGAAGCGCGCTTCGAGATCGGCGTAGTAATTGGATGGCATCGGCAACGGGTCGAAGCCAAGATCGGCAAGCGACGCAGCGGTCTTCAGCATGTCCGTGGTTCTCAGGGCGATGTGCTGAACCGATGCTCCGAATCCATGTGTCAGGAAATCTCCCGCGAGGGTTCGATGCGTCTCGGCGCCGTTGAGAGTGACCTGCAGGCCCTTTCCGTTCCCGGACCCGCGCGATGCGATGGCTTGGCTGCGGACCAGGCCGTCAGGGTCGATCACATCGACCATCGGCGCCTTCTGCATGTCGAATAGCGTCGTGTAGAAAAGGGTCCAGCTGAGCATCTCGTCATACTCCATCGTCTGGGCCAAATGGTCGATGGAGATCAGACCGGCCTCGCATTGCGATGTCTCTTCCGCGGGCTCGAACTCAACGTCCCAGACGTCGTTGAGGCCGCTGGAGCCATCCACGAAATGCAGAACCGAACCTCCAAGACCGCGGATCGCCGGAATTTCCAATTCCCCGGGACCGATCGGCTGCGAGAAGGTCTTCGCGCCGAGCGCACGTGCACGCGTGACTGTCGCCGCGGCATCCGCGACCTTGAGGCCTATGTCACAGACATTGGTGCCGCGCGCGGTCCAAGTGGAGGCGGCGAAGCCCGTTGTCTCGGCGTTGATGAGAATCCGGATATCGCCCTGACGCCAGACTTCCAGCTTCTTGTTGCGGTGCCGTCCCGACATGTGAAAGCCGAGTGTGGAGAGCAATGTCTTCAGGGTCTCCGCTTCGACGCCCTGGGCCGCGAACTCGATGAATTCGACACCGTCCACTGCAACGCGTGCCGGAATCTCGCTGATCTTGTCTTCCAGCCCGGGCTCGGTGCGGCGGACGTCATCCATTAGCGCCACCAGTGAGCGATAGCCGTCGCGTGCGATGGTCCGTGTCGGTCCGCCGCGGAACTGGTCGTTGAAAATCTCGAGGCTCGCCGGTCCGTCATAGCCGGTGGCCATCACAGCGCGCATGAAGCCGGTGACATCCAGATCGCCCTCGCCCGGCATGTTGCGGAAGTGGCGCGACCAATAGAGCAGGTCCATATCGATCGCCGGAGCATCGGCAAGCTGGACGTAGAAAATCTTGTCGCCCGGGATCCGCCGTATCGTATCCGGCTCGATCTTGCGGGCGAGCGAATGGAAGCTGTCGAGGATCAGGCCGACATTGGGATGGTCCGCGCGGCGCACCACTTCCCACGCATCGCGGTGGTCCCAGACATGACGCCCCCACGCGAGCGCCTCGAAGCCGACGCGGATGTCGTAATCTGCGGCAAGCTCGCCCAGGGCGGCGAAATCGCCAGCCATGCGATCTATCCCGCCAAGCGCCTCGGGATGAACCGAGGAACAGACCAGCATGTCGCGGGTGCCGAGCTCGCGCATGAGCTCGAACTTGTGCTCCGCGCGTTTCAGGGCTCGATGGCGAAGCGGAGCCGGGAGCCCTTCGAAATCCCGAAAGGGTTGGAAGAGGAAGATCTCCAGCCCGTGGTCGCGCACCATCTGGCCGACCTCGCGCGGCCCGCCGTCATGGGCGATGAAATCCTGCTCGAATATCTCGATCCCGTCGAACCCCGCTGCAGCAATCGCCTCCAGCTTTTCCTGCAACGTTCCCGAGATCGAGACAGTGGCGATGGCGGTTTTCATTGGAGGCCTCCTTTCAGGATGTGGCCGGGACGGTTTTAGCGAGATCGCTGCGCAAACGGGCGACGTCGAGCGGTAGACCCGTGAAGAGCTTCCAGGCATCGACGCCTTGCCAGATGAACAGCTCGTAACCGGAAATGACCTGCAGGCCTGCCGCTTGCGCCGCGGCGAGGAATTCGGTCTCGACCGGCGTGTAGACGGCGTCGAAGGCCCATGCGCCGGCGATGGCGGATTTGGGAAGCGGCGATCCCGGATGGCCGGTCATACCGACCGGGGTCGCGTTGATGAGCCCCTCGGCGCCTTCGGACATCTCGGCGGCGTCCCGTTCCACGGTGACGCGAAGTCCCGGTTTCGCCGCCTTCAGTTCCGAGGCGAGGACAGCGGCCTTCTGGATGTCACGGTCCGCAAGGCGGATCTCTGAAGCGTCGAGCGCGACCAGCGCGAAGGCGATGGCCCGCCCCACGCCGCCGGTGCCGATAAGCAGAGTTGCTCCGGGCGGTGTGGAACCGCGTGCCGCGCGATAGGCGGAGATGAAGCCGGAGTGATCGGTGTTGTGGCCCTCGGCTCCGGTGGGTTCGAAGAGGACGGTATTCACGGCACCCAGCCGCCGGACCATCGGGTCGGAGATACGCACCAGCGCCGCCACCTTCTCCTTGTAGGGGTAGGTGATGTTGAGGCCCCGATAGCCCTGTGCCGCGCAGTCGGCGAGAATCGTCGCGTGATCCTGTCCGAGCTCGCGCGGGACAAGCCGGTCATAGGTCACCTCGCGTCCGTTCTGCAGCCCGGCCAACCGATGAAGTCGCGGAGCCTGCGAGACGGCGATATTGTCGCCGATCAGACCCAGCCGGATGACTGCATCGTCTGACGCTGTCTCAGAAGGGCTCTCGGGGGCAGGCATCACTTGGCGCCTTTCACGAGTTGGGCGATCCGGGTGATCGCGAAGCCGTAGCCCGCGATGCCGAAGCCTTCGATCTTCGCCGTTGCCGCTTTCGAGACGTAGGACGGGTGGCGGAATTCGTCGCGCCGGAACAAGGCTGAGACATGAACTTCGAAGATTGGGCCGTCGAAGATCAGCAGGGAGTCGAGGATCGCGATCGAGGTCGAAGTGAAGCCCGCCGGGTTGATCAGGATGGCGCAGGCGTTCGTGCGGGCCCATTGAATCCAGTCGACGATTTCACCCTCGTGGTTGGATTGGCGGAAGTCGATTTCCACCCCCGCCGCGGCAGCCGCATCGCGGCTCAACCGCTCTGCATCCTCGAGCGTGTCGTGCCCGTAGATCTCTGGCTGACGCGTGCCGAGCAGGTTCAGGTTGGGGCCATTGATGACCAGGATCGGAAGGTCTTTCTGGGCCATGAGAAGTCTCCTGATGTGCGGCCCTGTCAGCCGCCGTAACCGTAAAGCCGCGGCAGCCACAGCACGGTGCCCGGCACGAAAGTGATGATTGCGAGCCCGACGATCATGATGATCAGGAAGGGCACGAGATGGCGGATCGTCTGGCCGATCGGGGATTTGGTGATCCCGCTGACGACGAAGAGCAGCAATCCGTAGGGGGGCGTCGCAAGGCCGATCATCGTGTTGACCACTACGATCACCCCGAAATGCACTGGGTCCACGCCGAGCGAGACTGCGGTCGGCAGCAGGATCGGCACGATCACGAGGAGGATCGCATTGGCTTCCAGCAAGCACCCGAGCACCAGCAGGAGCACGTTTACCATCAGCAGGAAGGTGATCCGGTCGAGCTGCATGTCGCCCAACGCGCCGCGGATCTCGTTCGGGATCTGCTCGACCGTGACCACGTAGTTGAAGGCCAGCGCCCCTGCGATCAGGATGCCCACGCTCGCGGTGGAGCGGGCGGATTGGCACACGGTGTCATAGGCCGCGCGCAGGCTGACGGAGCGGTAGAGGAAGGTCGAAATCAGGAAGGCGTAGAGCGCGGCGAGTGCGGCTGCCTCGGTCGGCGTGGTAATGCCGCCGTAGATGCCGACAAGAAGGATCACCGGCATCAGCAGGGCGGGCACCGCGCGTAGGGTGATCCGCGGCATCTCGCGCACGGGCACGGGCACTTCCACCGGGAAGCCGTGACGCCGTGCCTGGATCGCGTTCATTACCATCAGCAGGAGCGCGAGGATCAGACCGGGCCCCACGCCGCCGAGAAAGAGGTAGCCGATCGAGGTGTCGGAGACGAGCGCATAGAGCACCATCGGGATCGAGGGCGGTATGATCGGGCCGATGATCGCGGCGGCGGCGGTGATGGCTCCAGCATAGGCGGGGGGATATTTACCGTCCTTGGTCATCAGCTGGATGATGATCTTGCCGATCCCCACCGCGTCGGCGATGGCCGAGCCCGACATGCCCGAGAAGATCAGCGACGACACGACGTTGACGTGGCCAAGCCCGCCACGGAAGCGGCCCACCAGTGCACGGCAGAAATCCAGCAGCCGGTCGGAGAGCGAGCCGATATTCATCAGGTCGGCCGCGAAGATGAAGAGCGGGATCGCCAGCAGAACGTAGGAGCCGTAGAGCCCGCGCAAGACCTGCTCGGCGGCGATGCTCATGTCCTGATGTTCGAGCAGAAGATAGAGGATCGAGGCCCCCAGCATGGCATGCCCGATCGGCAGGCCGACGATGGCGGTGGCGACGATGGCCGCCACGGCGAGGGTGAATTCCCAGCTCATTCGGAGAAATCCTTGCGCGCGACTTGCGTCAGATCGGGGCTGTCATCTTCGGGGCCCGGGCCGCGCAGCTCTTTGATCAGAATCCAACCGTAGCGCAGGATCGTGACCGCCGTGAAAATTGCGAAAACGGAGAAGACGTAGCTGAAGGGGATCTTCATGTAGGCCGTCTTCTCGATCTTCATGAAGGAGATGTAGCTGAGGACATCCGGCAGTGAGGCCGCATAGATGCCGACGATGAAGAGCGAGAACAGAATGCGGAAGACGCGGCGAACCTTGGGCCGGACTGCGCCGTAGATGATGTCGAAGCGGATCTCGTCTTCTTCACGCGCCGAGACGGATTGTCCCCATAGCACGACCCAGAGCCACGCGATGACGCAGAGCTCGACCGTCCAGCCGACGGGATGGTTCAGCACGTAGCGCATGAAAACCTGAACGATGAAGGCCAGGAACATGGCGGCCAGAAGCAGCGCCGGAACGGCGTCCGCCAGACGGCGCGCTACGTTCCGCCAGCGGCGGCTCGTGTTTTGCATCGGTTTGCCTTTCGAGGGGCGAAGGGCCGACACGACCCCCCGCCCTCAGCTTGTCCGGGGTTCAGGCCTGGATCGCGTTGATCTGTTCGAGCATCCCCTCGGGCCAGCTCTTGGCGAAGTCGCTGGCGAGATACTTCTTCTGGGCGTAGTCCCGGAAGGCGGCGCGGTCGGGTTCATAGACCTCGAGGCCTTGCTTCTTGAAGAAGTCCACCAGTTCCTGCTCGCGCTTGAGGTGCTCCTCGGTGCTGGCGGCGATTTCCTTGTCCACGGAGTCCTTCAGCAACTTCTGCTGATCGGCGCTCATGTCGTCCCAGATCTTCTTGGAAATACCCAGCACGTCGAAGCCGACGAGGTGGCTGGTCAGTGCGATCTGGCTCGTGACCTCGTAGAACTTCATGTTGTAATCATTGGGCAACGGGTTGTCCTGACCGTCGATCGCCCCGGTCTGGAGGGCGGTATAGACCTCGGAATAGGCCAGCGGCGTCGGGCTGGCGCCGATCGCCTCACCAAGGAACTGCCACGCGTCGCCGCCCGGCATGCGCAGGGTCATACCCTTCAGATCTTCCGGCGTGTTGATCTTCTTCTTGGGCTTCAGGTTGACCTGACGTGCGCCAAAATAGACCGGCGCGAGGACATGCAGCCCGGCCTTCGCGGCAAGGTCATTGAGCTGCTTGCCCACGTCGCTGTCGAAGACGGCTTTCATATGGGCCGCATCGCGCAGCACGTAGGCGGCGGTCAGGATCGACCATTCCGGCACCTGATCGGCCAACTTCTGCGGCGCGACGAGGCCCATTTCCAGCGTCCCCCGCTGGATCGAGGTCAGTTCACCCCCCTGCGGCACGAGCGTCGACTGGTTGTAGACCTGCAGGTCGAAATCCTTGGCAACGTCTTCGGAAATGCGGGCAAAGGCCTTGGCGCGAATATCGTTATTCGACACCACCGAAGACAGGCGGAGCCGTTTGCGATCTTGAGCGAGTGCAGTGCCAGCCATCAGGGTCGCGGCTGCGCCAGCGGCCCCTGTCGCCAGCACGCTGCGGCGAGTCAATTTGGTCATAGTTCCTCCCTTTCGCCGCATCGAGAGCGGCTCATCCAATTCGACATCTCGATTTTAATATGTCAACTTCAAAAATATCATACATTTTTAATTTCGACGCACAAAATCACGAGCGAGTGTTCTTCTTCTTCACCCGCTTGTCGGCTTTCAGTGCCCTCGTTTGAAGAGTTCAGGGAACGCGACCGGTCGCCAGAATGTGCTCGACGCCGCTTTCGACATGGGAGATCAGCAATTCCACGGCGGCATCCGCATCCCGGGCCAAGGTCAGGTCACGCAGGCGAATGTGGTCTTCCTTGGCCTTTTCGCCGCGAAATTCCAGAATGATCATGTGATAGCGCATGAAGCGATCGAAGACCGAGGAGTGCGTGCGCATCAGGTTTGGCCTGTCGCACGCCGCGATCATCGCAAAGTGGAAATCCCAGTCATGACGCACCCAGGGTTGCACCGGCCCGTCGCCACCCGCGATCAGCTCGCGCTCGATCGTCTCCAGTTTGTAATGCGACGAGACGACCCCCGCCTCCCACTCGATATCGCCATTCGCGATGGACTGACGCAACGCATGGGTCTCGAGCAACAGACGCAGATCTGCGAGATCGCGAAGGTCGGCCTTGCTGATCGGCGCAACCTCGAAGCCGCGTTGTCCTTCAGCGGTGACGAGCCCTTCGTTCGTCAAGCTGCTGAGCAATTCGCGCAGGGTCGTCACGCTGACATCGTATTTCTTGCGCAGCAAATCGAGCTTCAGCTTCTGCCCCGGCTTGAACCGCCCGTGCACGATGTCCCCGCGAAGGCGCCGATGGGTGATGTCCCCGACGGTTTCCCCGGGATGGCCACTGATATCGAACTTATGAATCTTCACGTTTGAGGCCGCTACCTTGTGTTACGTCCCGACGGTTATCGCCCCGCGACGAGACTGAGCCAAGTGCTTTCCCTATTTTCCGTCCATCTTGTTGCGGAACTCGAGAGCTGAAGAGCGGGGCGTTTCTCGGAGTTCTCCGAGCATTCCTCCAATGTTCCCAGACTTAACCGAAGATTATTTCTGACAGCTTTGGCCGCCTCACGCCTCTGCCCTGATTGCCGAGAGGATTCGGTTTTCGGCGTCCCTCAGACCGCGTTGCGGCGATTTTCCGTGGAAGACGATGTCGTGGATTTCTTCGCCCAAGGTCCGCTCGATCAGGTTGAAGGCGGGCACCGGTGGGCGCGCCCAGGTCACAAGTTCGTTCTTGCGGGCCATTCGGTCGACCATGCTGACGATCGGGGAGGAGGCGAGCGCTTCAGGGTCCGCGCAGACCGAGAATCGTGGCGCGACGGGAAAGCCGTTTTTCACGTGCTCTTTCATCGCCTCGGGCGACACCATCCAGGCAATCGCGTCGATGATCTGTTTCTGCCGGGTCGGCTCGACATAGGAGGGGATGGTCAGCAGGAAGCCCCCGACCGGGGCGGAAACACGCCGCATCCGGCGCGAAGGCGGGGGAAGGTAAGCCACGCGACGGGCCACGCGAGAGCTCAGCTCGTGCTCGAAGCGGGCAGCGCGCATTGTCCAGCAATAGGTCATCGCGGCCTGACCGGACATGAAGTAATGGATGCGCCGCTCCCAATCGATGCTCGCGATATCAGGGGGCGAGACTTCTACAAGCTGCTTCATGTATTCGATCACCTCGAGCGCATCCTCGGTGTCGATCTGCAGCTTGAGCGAGTCGAACGTATCAAAACTCCAGCTCTCCTGATTGCGCAGCGGCATGTCGATGACGGTGGTGCGACAGGCGGCGAGGAAGAACATGAAGGAATTCGCGATCGGCATGCCGCGTTGTCCGTTCCACGCGATGCCGTAGAATTCGTTCTGTGGATCGTGGAAGGCGCGCGCGGCCGCGATCGTCTCGTCGAAGGTCTTGGGATAAGTGACCCCCTCGGCGTCGAACAAGTCCTTGCGCGCGGCGAGGATCTCGATCGTGCAATAGAGCGGAATGCCGTATTGCGTGCCCTTCCAATTGCCCGTCCCCCAGACCGAGGGGTGGAAATCGAGCGAGTTGATGGCGGCGTTCGAGATCAGATCGTCGAGTGGCGCGAGCTCTCCGCGTTCGGCGAATTCACCCAGCCACGGCATGTTCATCGCAATGACGTCATAGCGTGGCGTCATCTCCGAAAAAGTCTGGCGCGACTTGGCGTAGAGATTGGGGAGGCGTTGCAGGTCAAAGCTACTACGCTTGCCGAATTCATTTCGGAAATCCGACCACATGTTGCGCATCGCGATGAAGTAGTTGTCATCGTTGAGCAGGAATTTGATGTCGCTAAGGTTGAGTCCGGTGATGTCCTCGCCGCGCACCGGCGAGATGATCTGCGCTGCGAAATAGCTGCCGCCGAAGTAGTATTCGCTCGTTTCGGTGCCTTGCCGCAGACCGAAGGTTTTCGCCATGTGACCTTTGACGTGGATGGCATAGCTCATGAAGGCATTTAACAAGCTTTCCGAAGGCTCGAGGAAATGCGTCTTCAACCCGTTCCCGCGCGGCACTTGCCGTATCAGCCCGTCATCGATCATCTTCATGATCATGCGGTTGCCGGTGCTATAGGGCACATCGGCAAGGCTGATGAGCCCTGACTTGTCGATCGGGCTCAGTCGCAGATGCGCGTCCACCAGTTCCAGCGTGATATTCTGATAGACGTCGGGCTTGGCACCGGGCATCTGATGGTCGAACGGCGCCCGCAACCGTCGAAGAAAATCGACGATTCTGGAAAGCTCGTGGCTCGTCAGATCAGCATCCTGTGGTTGCATTGCGTCCGGATGCTGCCCGACCGGAGTCACCTTGTCGACAATTTTTCCTGCCATTTCACCAATGCGAAGAAATCTTCGTCCCTCATGCCAGCGTTCGACGCGCTCCGATAGAGTTCGAGGATCAGGCCGGTGGTCATCAGCGGCACGTCATTGCGGCGCGCCGCATCGCTGATCAGCGTGAAATCCTTGATCATCTGCGAGACGGTGAAAGCGGGGGTGTAGTCATCGTTGACCACCGCCTCTTGCTTGTATTTGAACAGCGGCGAGGCAACGGCGCTTTCACAGATCACTTCCATCATGTCGGCCCGCGACAGCCCCCCGCTCGCGCCAATAGCCAGCGCCTCCGATAGCACGGCCGAGAAGGCGCCGACGAGGGTGTTTAGCACGAGCTTCATATAGCGCGCTTCCTCGCCCTCTCCGAGGAAGAACTGCCGTGCCGAGAAGGTCTTGATGAGGGGGAGCACCTCGTCCCAGCCCGCACGATCGCCCGACGCAAGAACCGTCAGTGCCGCTTTTGCGGCGAGATCCGTGCTGCCGGAGAGCGGTGCACGCAGGTAGCGCAGGCCCGCCTCGCTCAGGATCTGCGCAACGCGCTCGGAACATTCCGGCGAGACGGTGCTCATTTCCACCAGCAAGGCACCGCGCGGTAGGCCGTGAATTAGCCCGGTCTCTCCCGATACCACCGCCATCAGCGCGTCGTCATTGGGCAGCGTAGAGAAGACGACCTGCACATCGCGCAGATCGCGCGCGCAGTCGGCGGTCTTTGCGCCTTTCTCGGCAAGCTTCGCACGGTTGCCCGAATCGGGTTCCACAACGGTAAGCCCGACGCCGCTGTCCAGGAGATTTCGCGCCATCGGCCCGCCCATTTTTCCGACGCCGATCCAGCCGACCGCGCGAGATTCGGATTGGGGGAGGTGGGGCGCACTCGCCATGTTGCTCATCCATATGTCTCCGTTTGTCTTGCCTCACCCTAAGATGCCGCTTCGGCGAACGCTGAAGTAATTTTTCCGGAGCGGAGATTTTTTTCCTGATGCGATCGGATCGGTTTGCTACGAATCATGGCAAGCAGCGCGACGGTGCCGCGGTCCGACAGGCGGATCACAGGCTGCAGTCGCCGCGCCGACAGGACAGGAGGAGGTCGAATTGAAAGCCGTTCGTTTTCACGGAGCAAAGGATATCCGCGTCGAGGATGTGGAGGAGCCGTCCGGGCAGCTTGCCCCCGATGACGTGCTGATCGAGCCGATCATCACGGGCATCTGCGGCACCGATCTTCATGAGTATATCGCGGGGCCGATCGTCACGCCCGCTGAGCCGCATGTCTACACCGGTGCGAGCAACCCGCAGATCCTCGGGCACGAGTTTTCGGCCCGCGTGTTGAAGGTCGGTGATGCGGTCAGCGATGTTGCGCAGGGCGATCGGATCTCTATCCAGCCGCTCGTAGCGCCACGCAATGATTACTACGGAAAGCGCGGTCTCTATCACCTCTCGCCGCAGCTCGGCTGCATCGGCCTCAGCTGGGCCTGGGGCGGCATGGGCGAGAAGGCCGTTGTCAAGGACTACAACGCCCAGCCCGTGCCCGACGCGCTGAGCGACGAGCAGGCTGCGATGATCGAACCGGCGGCGGTTGCGCTTTACGGCGTCGATCGGGGCGGGGTGACGGCAGGCTCCACCGTGCTGGTGTCGGGCGCAGGTCCGATCGGCGCGCTGACGGTGCTTTCGGCCCATGCAGCGGGCGCTAGCACGATCATCGTCTCCGAGCCGAATCCGAACCGCCGCCGGATCATCTCCGAGATTGCTCCCTATGCCTTCGTCGTCGATCCCGGCGCGGGCAACCTTCAGGAAGTCGTGGGCGATCTGACCGAGGAAGGCGTCGGCGTCGACGTGGCTCTGGAATGCGTGGGCCTCGAGCGCTCGCTCAACGCCTGCGTCGAGGCGGTGCGCCGTCAGGGCAAGGTCGTTCAGGTCGGTCTGCACATGAAGCCTGCCAGCATCGACGCCATGCTCTGGGCGCTCAAGGATATCACGGTCGAAGCGACCTGGTGCTACCCGACCCAGATCTGGCCGCGCATCGCGCGCATGGTCGCCTCGGGCAATTTCCCGATCGAGAAAGTCATCACGGCCCGCATCCGTGCCGAGGACGTCGTGGAGAAAGGCTTCGAGGCGCTGCTCGATCCTGCCGGAGAACATCTGAAAATTCTCGTCACCACCTGACGAAACCGAACTGCAAGAAAGGGGCGAAGACCCATGGCTGAACAGAATATTGCGTTGATTGTCGGGGCTACCGGTCTCTCGGGCAGCTACACCGCGCGCGAGTTGAAATCTCATGGTTGGACGGTCGTCACGGTGTCGCGCAGCGACGTCGATCTTGAGTGGTCCGACCGTCATATCGCCGCGGATCTGACCGATGCAGAGAGCAGCAAGGCCGCGCTGGCTGCGGCCAAGGACGTGACCCATGTGTTCTATTGCACGTGGTCGCGTCAGGCGAACGAGGAAGAGAATGTCCGCGTGAACGGGATGATGGTGCGCAACCTATTTGAGGGGATCGCAGGCGCGCCGATCAAGCACGGGGCGCTGGTCACGGGCCTCAAGCATTACCTCGGTTCGTTCGACGACTACGCCAAGGTTACGCCCTACACGCCCTTCCTTGAATCAAGTCCGCGTCTGCCGGGGCCGAACTTCTACTACGCGCAGGAAGATGTGCTGCTGGAGATGGCCGAGAAATACGGCTTCACCTGGTCGGTGCACCGCCCGCACACGATGATCGGCTTCACGGTCGGAAATTACATGAACATGGCGGTTACGCTCGCGGTCTATGCCTCGATCTGCAAGCACACTGGCAAGCCGTTCCTCTATCCCGGCTCGCCCGAGCAATATAACGCGGTCACCGACGTGACCGATGCGCGCATCCTCGCCAAACAGTTCTATTGGGCGGCGACGACGCCGGAAGCTGCGAACATGCCGTTCAACACTGCGAATGGCGACGTCTTCCGCTGGACTTGGCTCTGGGCGCGGATCGCCGAGTATTTCGGCCTCGAGGTCGCGGAATACCCCGGTCACACGACGCCGCTCGAAGAGCAGATGGCGGATGCGCCCGCGATCTGGTCCGAGATGGTGGCGCAATATGGGCTGCAGGACATCCCTGTGACCAAGCTCGCCTCGTGGTGGCACAGCGACGCCGACCTGGGTCGCGAGCTGGAATGCTTCACCGATATGACGAACAGCCGGAAGCTGGGCTTCGACGCCTATCAGAGCACGCCGGACAGCTTCTTCGACGTGTTCGACGAACTGCGCGCGCGCAAGATCATTCCGGCCGGAAACTGAGGAGACCGCAATGCACTACGTGATCCATTGCCTTGACCATGACGGTGCCGTCGACAAACGGCTGGCGAATTACGAGGACCACAAGGCCTATCTGGCTCAGGCGCCAGTGAAGACGGTTATCTCGGGCCCGCTGCTCGCGGATGACGAGGAAACCATGATCGGCAGCTGCTTTGTGCTGGAGGCTGACAGCCTTGCAGAGGTCGAAGACTTTAACCGCAACGATCCCTTCGCGAAGGTCGGTCTGTGGAAGTCCGTCTCGATCCGTCCGTTCTCGAAGCGCGTGGACAATCGCTGATGTCGGGGCCGGTCAAAATCGCCCTCGTCGGGCTCGGCTGGTGGGGGCAGAAGATGCTCTCCGTTCTGTCGAGCGCTCCCGAGGATATCAAGGTCGTCCGCGCAGTGGAGCCTAACATGGACGCGGTGCGCGATCTCTGCGCCGATAAGGGCGTGACGCTCAGCGCGGATTACGCGGACGCGCTGAAAGATCCGGAGGTCGAGGCCGTCGTCTTGGCAACGCCGCACTCGCTGCACACGGATCAGATCGCCAAGGCGGTCGCCGCAGGCAAACACATCTTCTGCGAAAAGCCGCTCGCGCTCACTGCGGAAGAAGCCGCTCGTTCGGTTGCGCTTTGTGCCGAGGCCGGGCTCGTCCTGGGCATGGGCCACGAGCGCCGGTGGGAGCCGCCGATCGCCGAGATGCTGGCGAAGGCCGATGCGGGTGAGCTGGGCCGTATCCAGCAAATCGAGGCCAATTTCAGCCACGACAAGTTCGTCGGCATGGACCCGAGCAACTGGCGTGTTCAGGCGAGCGAGGCGCCGGCAGGCGGCATGACCGCGACGGGCATTCACCTGCTGGATCTGTCGGTCCGCCTTCTGGGCCGCGCGGAAAGCGTGCTGTGCATTTGCGAGCAGCTATCTTCGAAACTGCCGCAGGGCGACACGGTCGCGGCCTATGTGAAATTCGCCGGGGGAGGGACCTCCTACGTGTCGGCCTCGCTGTCGAACCCGTTCATGTCCCGCTTCACTGTCTACGGATCGAAAGGCTGGATCGACATTCGCGACAAGGCGCATGTCGAAGCGCCTGACGGCTGGATCGTGACCTCGGCCATGGCCGGTGGCCCGATCGAGACCGTGGAGATCGGCAAGGCCGAGCCTGTGAAGGACAACCTGGTGAGTTTCGCCCGCGCCGTGCGCGGACAGGAAACCTACCCGATCACCGCCGATCATCTGGTCGACAATATCGCGCTGCTCGAGGCGGTCTTCGCCTCCTCCCGCAGTGGTCAAATCGAACGCGTGGCGTAACCCGCCGCAGCGAAAGTTGGAGCCTGACATGAAAGCCCTGATCTTCGACGAACCAAACAAGCCCATCGTGACGCAGGTGCAGACGCCCGGCATCACCGACAACGAGGTGCTCATCCAGTCGCGCCGCGTCGGAATTTGCCATTCCGATTACGAGCTGCTGGCCGGTCAATACATTATCCCGATTTCCTACCCGGTCGTTCCGGGCCACGAATGGGTCGGCGAAGTCGTCGAGGTCGGGAAGAATGTCGACGGGCTCAAGCCCGGGGATCGTGTGGTCGGCGAATGCGTGATCAACACGCCCGAGCGCATCCACCACTTCGGCTTCTCGATGGACGGTGCGGATCGTGAATTCTTCGCCGCGCGTCCCGAATGGCTGCACAAGCTGCCCGATGCGGTGGATGACGCGAAAGGCGCGCTGATCGAGCCCTTCACCTGCGGGTATTACGCGGTGATGCGCCATGGCGGCGTCTGCGCGGCGGATACGGTCGTCGTTTCTGGCGGCGGCACGATCGGCCTCGTCTCGGCTGCCGCCGCGATCGGGATGGGCGCTCGCGTGATCGTGGTCGACCCGGTGCCGCTGCGCCGTGAGATCGCGATGAAGCTCGGTGCGGACGGCACGATCGATCCGACCGACGGCGATCCCATCGAAGCGGTGCAGGAGATGACCAAGGGCGGCGCCGATCTCGTGGTCGAATGCGCGGGCCATCCGGCCTCGCTGGCCAATGTCTTCGACTATGCCCGCGACGACGGGAATGTCTCCATGGTCGGCATCAATATCGGCCAGAAATTCCCGGTCGAGCTGGGCAAGATCCAGATCAAGAACCTCAACGTGCGCGGCTGCATCGGCTCTCCCGGCGTCTGGCCGGCGGCGATCCGGTTCCTGGAGCGCACCGGGCTCGATCTCTCGCCGATCCAGACCCACAGCTACAACATCGATGACGCGATGACCGCGCTGGAGCTTGGCAAGTCGCCCGACAAGGCGGTCAAGGTCACCTTGGAAATCAGCTGAGACGCGACGCGAGGGAGGAGGAGAAATCATGGCTGAGACGACGCCGCATAGCTTCGGAGGCCCGACGGGTCTGATGTCGATGCCCTTGTCGAAGGGCTTCGTCACCATCGTCGCCTCGACGCTGGCGCTCATCCTTCTTTGCGTCATCTTCGCGCCCTCGGCGGTCACCGCCGGGTCGCTGATGGGCAGCCTGCCTTTCGCGGCGGTGCTTGGTATCGTCGGGCTCGGCCAGATGCTGGTGGTGCAGCAGGGCGGCTTCGATCTGTCGGTGCCGGGGTCGGTATCGCTTGCGGTGGTGATCGCGACCCACATGCCCAACGGGCAGGATGCCGGGCTACTGCCCGCACTTGTCATCGCGGTCGGCTTCGCGCTCGCGGCGGGGATCCTGAACGGCATCATGGTCGCCTATTTTCGCCTGAACGCAATCGTTGCGACCATCGGGATGAACGCACTTCTGTTCTCGGCGGTCTTTGCGATCTCCGGCGGCGTGCCGCGGATCACCACGAACCTGCTGGCCCATATCGCGGGCGGTCAGACCCTGGGCATTCCCCATTCGGTCCTGTTCGCCCTCGCTATTCTGGCTCTCGTGTCCTTCGGTCTGAAAAAGACGGTGGCTGGCCGTCGCTTCGAGGCTATCGGAGCCAATCCGAAGGCGGCCCGCGCGGCGGGTCTGAGCGTCAAGCCGTATCAGGCGATGGCCTATGTGGCGGCGCAGATCCTTTACTGCACCGCGGGCATCCTGATCGCAGGCATCACCCGCGAACCCACGGCATTTCAGGGCAACAGCCTGCTTCTGCCCTCGGTCGCCGTCGTGGTGCTGGCAGGGACATCGCTTCTGGGAGGGCGCGGCTTTCCGATCTCGGTCGTCATCGCCGCCTTCTTTCTCAATCAGCTAAGCCAGTTCGCTCTGTCGATCGGTGTGCCCTACTCGGCGCAGACCATCGTGCAGGCGCTCGCTCTTGTATTCGGCATCGGGGTCTACTCGATCGAATGGACGAACCGTTTCAAGACAGAACAAACAAGTTCTACAGAGGAGGAGAACCATGAAACTGTCTAACCTGAAAGGATGCGCTGCCTATATGGCGCTGGGGCTTGGAATTGCCCTCTCGGCCTCGGCGGCCAGCGCAGAGGACGCACCTTCCTGGTGCGGCCCGAACAAGGCCTCGCTGGCGCTGCTCGACGGTTTCGGCGGCAATAGCTGGCGTCTGGTGACGACCGCTTCGGGCAAGGAGGAAGCCGCGAAGTGTCCGAGCATCACCGACTACTACTATGCCGACGGTCAGGGCGATACGCAGAAGGCGATCTCCGACATCAACTCGATGGCGGCACGCGGTGTCGATGCAATGGTCGTCTTCGGCGATGCCGGTCCCGCGATCCTGCCCGCGCTGACCAAAGCCTACCGCTCGGGCGCGGTCGTCGTGCCTTACCGCGTGAATGTCGGTGGGGAAGCCGGCAAGAACTACACCCGCTTCGTCGGTGCCGACTTCGTCTATGACGGCGAAAGCTGGGGCAAGTGGATCAAGGAGAACTTCCCGGACGGCGCGAACATCCTGTTCCTGTCGGGCCCGGCGGGCAACAGCCAGGGTCTGGACGAGCTGAAGGGGATGAAGAATATCCTCGACGACAGCTACAAGTTCCTGAACCCGGACCCCTTCGCGGTCACCAACTGGGATCCTTCCCTGACGCAGCAGGTGCTGTCGGCCGCTATCGCGCAGCATGACAATATCGACGTGATCGTGTCCGACTTCGGCCCGTCGCTCGTGGGCGCGCTGCCGGTGTTTGCGAACTTCGACCGCTCGATCCCGGCGCTCGCGACGTCCGACGGCAACTCGCTCGGCTGCTTCTGGGAGAAGGTCCACGCCGACAACCCCGATTTCAAGCTCTTCACGGTCGCGACCGGCAACGACAACGTTCGTCTCGCCGTGCAATGGGCGATCGCGGAAGCGACCGGTGGCACCCCGCCGTCGGAGGAGGTCTTCAAGGCCCCGAATTTCGAGGACTCGACCGATGGGGATCCGAACCCCGTCCAGTGTCGCTCGGATCTGCCCGGTGCGATCTATCTCTCTGCTCAGCTTTCGGGTGACGAGCAGGCGAAGGCCGTCGGCCAGTAACCTCCCCTGTCTCCGGGCGGCGCTATCCGCCCGGAGATACCCGCGCCAACCCCTCAGATCGGCGGAACTAAACGGATGATAGCATTGGCTGAAATCGAACCGATGGAGAAGGCGGACGGGCTCCGCGAAACGTCAACGGGCACCCCCGTGATCCGCTTGCGCGGCGTGTCGAAATCCTTCGGGGCGGTCCGCGCCCTGAGCGACGTGAGCGTCGACATTCACGCGGGCGAAGTGCACGCGATCCTGGGCGAGAACGGGGCCGGGAAATCGACCCTGATGAACCTGATCACAGGCGTTCTGCAGCCCAGCACCGGCCGGATCGAATTCGACGGGCGTGATGTGATGCCGCTCTCGCCGGAAAGCTCGTCGGCGCTTGGCGTCGCGATCTCCTATCAGCACCCGGCGATCTTGCCTGACATGACGGTGCTCGAGAACCTGCAGGTTTCACTGCCTGCCTCTGTTTTCCAAGGCGACCGCAAAGACCGCGTCGGTAAGCGTCTGCTGGAAGAGGTCGGCCTTGAGGTGCCGCTGAGCGCGCGTGTCGATACGCTGACCATCGCGCAGAAACACCTGCTGGAACTGGCGAAAGCGCTCGCCGTCCAGCCCCGTGTGCTTATTTTGGATGAACCGACGGCCGCGCTCGATCAGGACGCGACGGATATGCTTTTCGCGAAGGTTCGGGCGCTGAAGGCCTCCGGCACCGCCGTCATCTATATCACCCACCGTCTGGCCGAGTTGCGCCAGATCGCGGATCGCGTGACCGTGTTGCGCGATGGCCGTCACCGGGGCAGCGCGCCTGCGAGCGAGATCAGCAATTCCCAACTTCTGGATCTGATCGTCGGGCGCCGTCTTGCCTCTGCCTTCCCGCCGAAATGCGCCGACGCCAATCCCCCGATCAATTTCGAGGTCGAAGGCCTCAGCGGGCGCAAATTCTCGGATGTGGCCTTCGCCTTCGGACGCGGCCAGATCATTGGCGTCGCCGGTGTCGAGGGCAACGGCCAGTCCGATCTGATGCGCGCCTTGGTGGGCCTTCAGCCCTATCGCGGCGCGATCAAGCTCCACGGTCGCACGCTCTCGCCGAAAGAGCTGAAACACGCGGCGGCCTTCATGCCATCGGATCGCCATACGGAAGGCCTCGCTGCGGATTTGACTATACGGGAAAACGCGACCTTCGCCTCGCTCGACAAATATGCCTCGAGCGGCGTGCTGGATCGCAGCAAGGAAATGCAGAAGGTGCAGGAGGTCTTCTCTTCGCTGGCGGTGAAGGCCGCAGGCGTCGAGGCGAAGGTCTCCCAGCTTTCGGGCGGCAACCAGCAGAAGATCGTGATGTCCCGCGCGCTTTTGTCGGAGCCTGGCTTCATCGTGGCTGACGAACCCACGCAGGGTGTCGATGTCGGTGCGCGCTTCGAGATATATCGGATCCTGCGCGAAGTGTCCGACGCGGGCACGCCGGTGATTGTCAACTCGTCGGACGCGGCGGAACTGGAAGGGCTGTGCGACATCGTTCTGGTCATGTCGCGGGGCCGTATCGTCGAGACGCTGCGCGGCGATGACATCACCGAAGCCCGCATCGTCGGTGCTGCGGTCGAAGCTGACACGCATGCGCATCACGTGGCCGAGGAACGGAGCGCGAAAGAGGGCTTCGGCGCGAAGCTGCGCCATTTTGTGCAAACCGACAACGCGACGATCGTGCCGCTCGCGCTGGTGACCGTGCTGCTTGCGTTGTTCGTGAGCGCGCAGAATGAGAATTACCTGTCGTCCTTCAACGTCTCGAACATCCTGATCCTCGCCACCGCACTGGGCTTCATCGCCTTGGGGCAGACCATCGCCTTGTTGATGGGCGGGATCGACCTGTCGGTCGGACCTCTCGCCGGTTTCCTCGTGGTGATCGGGTCGTTCTTCATCAACGATGGCAGCCCGGCCTCGACGATGGCGCTCGGTTTCGCGCTGATGTTCGGCGCGGCGATCGTCGTTGGATTGATCAACGGCGTGCTGATCCGTTTCGCCAATTTCACACCCATCGCCGCGACACTGGCGATGTTCATCGGCCTGCAGGGCCTGAGCTTCGTGCTGCGTGAGGGCCCGGGCGGCTACATCTCCTTCGACGTGATCGATACGCTCACCCGGAGCTTCGGGCCGGTCCCGATCGCCTTCGTGGTGATGATCGTGATCGCCATCGCGATGGAGCTGGGTCTGCGCCGCAAGCGGGCAGGGTGGCAGCTTCGCGCGGTCGGCTCGCACGAGGAATCCGCGCGGCGGATCGGGATACGCACGGATCGGACCTTCGTGCTCGGCTATATCGCCGTGTCGCTACTGACCGCACTGGGTGCGATCATGCTGATGGCTCAGATCGGCGTCGGAGATCCGGCGCAGGGCGTGAACTACACGCTGGGCAGCATCACCGCGGTCGTGCTGGGCGGCACCAGCCTTCTCGGCGGGCGCGGCACCTTCATCGGCTCGCTGCTGGGCGCGGTGCTTCTGACCGAAGTGCTCAACGCCGTGTCCTTCCTCGGGCTGTCGCAGGCCTACCAATACGGCTTCCAAGGGGTGCTGATCCTCGTGGCGGCGCTCATCTACACGACCGCGCGTCGGCGCCGCGACGAGTAACCTCGCGGCCCACGCTGGCTCAATTCAACGCCTCGTCTGTGCGAGGCGCAGGGAGGAACCATGCCTGAAGCGTTCATCTACACATCCAGCCCCGGGCGTATCGTCTTTGGCTCCGGGACCTTGGCGAAGGTTGCCGAGGAGGTGGAGAGACTGGGCTGCGCCCGCGCGCTGATCCTGTCGACGCCGTTCCAGAAAAACGACGCCGAGGCGCTTGCAAAAGACCTCGGGGAGATGGCGGCCGGAACGTTCACCGAGGCCGCGATGCACACGCCCGTCGCCGTGACCGAGGCCGCGCTCAAAGTCTATAACGAGACCAAGGCCGATTGCGTCGTAGCGCTCGGCGGCGGCTCGACCATCGGTCTGGGCAAGGCCATCGCCTGGCGCAATGACGCACCGCAGGTGGTGATCGCGACGACCTATGCCGGCTCGGAAGCAACCGACATTCTCGGTCAGACCGAGAACGGGCAGAAGACGACCGTCCGCGATCCCAAAATCCGCCCGGAAACCGTGATCTACGATCCCGATCTGACGCTGGGCCTGCCGGTCGCGATGAGCGTCGCGAGCGGGTTGAACGCGATGGCCCACGCGGTCGAGGCGCTCTACGCGCCCGATGCGAACCCGGTCACGTCGCTGATGGCGGTCGAAGGGCTGCGCGCGCTGAAATCAGCGCTGCCGCGGATCGTCGAGACGCCGGAGGACCGCGATGCCCGCGCCGATGCGCTCTACGGGTCGTGGCTCTGCGGCACCGTGCTGGGCGCGGTCGCGATGTCGCTGCATCACAAGCTCTGCCACACGCTCGGCGGCGGGTTCGACATGCCCCACGCGGAAACGCACGCGATCCTGCTGCCGCATACCGCCGCTTATAACGCCGCGGCGGCGTCTGCCGAACTGGCGCGCGCGACCGAGCTGTTTGGTGGCGATCTGGGCGGCGGACTCTACGACTTCGCGCGCTCCATCGGCGCCCCTCTCGCGCTGGCCGACTATGGCCTCAAGGAAAGCGATCTGGCGCGCGCCGCCGATATGGCCGTCCAGAACCCCTACAAGAACCCGCGCGAAATCACGCGCGACGGCATTCTCGACCTGCTGAGCCGCGCCCATGCCGGGCAGCGCCCCGTCACGACCTGATAGGAATGAATGACATGACCCAAGAGCCGAAGATCGCCTATTTCACCGAGGAAGCCTCGGTCGAAACCGTCAACGCCCGGGTTTCGGAGAGCACCGATCCGCGCCTCCAGACCGTGATGGCGAGCCTCGTCCGCCACCTGCATGCTTTCGTGAAGGACGTCGAGCTGACGCAGGCCGAGTGGGATATCGCGATCGATTTCCTCACCAAGACCGGACAGATCTGCGACGAGAACCGTCAGGAGTTTATCCTGCTTTCTGACGTGCTTGGCGTCTCGATGCTGGTCGATGCGATCAACAACCGCCGCCCGACTGGGGCGACCGAGAACACGGTGCTCGGCCCGTTCCACGTCGATGGCGTGCCGGAATACGAGATGGGCGCGAACATCACGCAAGCGGGCGGGCGCGAGACCTGCCGCTTCTATGGCACGGTCACCGACCTCGACGCCAACCCGGTCGAAGGGGCGCGGATCGACGTCTGGTCGGACAGCGAGGACGGCTTCTACGACGTCCAGCAGCCAGACATTCAGCCGCGCAACAACAATCGCGGCGTGTTCACCACGGGGCCGGACGGGCGCTACTGGTTCAAGGGGATCAAGCCGGTCTCTTACCCGATCCCTGACGACGGTCCGGTGGGCAAGATGCTGGGCAAGCTCGGGCGTCACCCGTATCGCCCGGCGCACATGCATTTCATCGTCAGCGCCGAGGGCTTCGATCCGGTGACGACCCATACTTTCGTGGCGGGCGACAAATACCTGACCTCGGATGCGGTGTTCGGCGTCAAGGAATCCCTGATCGCCGAGTTCACCCCGGTCGAAAACGGCGAAACGCTGTGGGAGTCCAACTACGATTTCGTGCTGCACCGCGCGACCTGAGCAGGGGAGGATATCATGTCTGAACAAGAGCAAATGGGCGGCGTCGTCGTTACGGGTGCCGCACGGGGAATTGGTCTCGAGATTGCGCGGCGCGCCGCGGCGGCTGGATACGGCGTGGTGATCGCCGATCTTGATCAAGAGGCTGGCGCGGAGGCCGCCGCAGCCCTCACCGCCAACGGTGGACGCGCGGTCTTCTGCAAGACCGACGTGACTGACCGGGCTGCAACCCGCGCGGCCATTGCCGCCTGCGAGGCGGAGTTCGGCTTTCTCCATGCCATAGTCAACAACGCAGGTTTCAACCGTCCTCAGCCTTTCCTCGAGACGACCGAGGAAAACTGGACCCAGATCATGTCGGTCAACGGCATGGGCGTGATGATCGGCATTCAGGAAGCGGCGAAGGCGATGATCGCGGCCAAGCGGAAAGGCAAGATCATCAGCACCGCCTCGATGGCGGGCCGCGCCGGCTTCGGTGATTTCGCCCCATATTGCGCAAGCAAGGCCGCGGTCATCAGCCTGACTCAGGCGGCGGCCCGCACGCTCGCGCCGCACGGAATCACCGCCAATGCCTTCGCTCCCGGCGTGGTGGAGACCGATCTCTGGACGGTGCTCGACAAGGACTTGATGGAAATGGGCGTCTCTTCCGAGCCGGGTGAGGCCCTGCGCAACTTTGCCGCCGGGATCCCGCTCGGCCGGACTTCGACGCCCGCCGATGTCGCCGGAACGGTGGCTTTTCTGCTCTCGCCGGACTCCGATTACATGACCGGCCAATGCCTGCAGATTGACGGCGGGATGATCATGCAATGACCGCAACCGAGGAGATACGCCCGATGACGAAGCAAACCCCTTTCCCTCGGATCGCCTTTATCGGGACCGGTGCGCAGGGCGCATCGGTCGCCGCCGATTTCGCGCTGGCCGGGCTCGACGTCACCTTCATCGACCAGTGGCCGGCGCATGTCGAGGCGATGCGCGAGAAGGGGCTGACGGTCAATCTGCCGACACGGCAGCTGCACACGCCGGTCAAGGCGTTGCATCTGTGCGAGATCGCCGAAATCAAGGAGCCCTTCGATCTCGTCTTCATGGTGGTGAAAGCCTATGACACCCGCTGGGCGGCGGAAATGATCAAGCCGGTTCTGGCGGAGCACGGGTTCGTCGTGGGACTGCAGAACGGCATGACCCACGAGGCGATCGCCGATATCGTCGGCGCGCATCGCACGATCGGCGCGGTTATCCAGATTGCGTCAAACATGTGGGAGCCGGGGATCACGACCCGCCAGAACGACACGGACGAAAGCTGGTTTGCGCTTGGCGCGCTCGACCCCGAGCAACAGCCGCGGGTCCACGACGTCGCCGATATCCTGCGTCATTCCGGCACCGTTCAGGTGGTGGACGATATCCGCTCGGCGAAATGGATGAAGCTGGTGGTGAATGCAGCCGAACTGATTCCCACGGCGATCATCGACACCGCGATGCGCGACAGCGTCCGCGACCCCGAGTTTCTCGAAGTGATGCGGCGCGCCGGCTATGAGGCAATGGAGGCAGCGCTCGCTGACGGCGCCACCATCATGCCGATCATCGGGATGCCGCCGGTGATGAGTAACCACCCGGAACGCTATGTCGACGAGATCTTCGACGAGGTCGTTCGCACATTCTCAAGGGACGACACGCTGACGACCTCGCTGCAGGATTGGCGCAAGGGCCGTCGCGCCGAGGTCGACGAGGTGAACGGGCTGGTGGTCGATTTCCTCGAGGCGCGCGGCAAGGCCGCACCGATGAACCGCAAGGTCGTGGAGATGGCAAAGGAGATCGAGGCCGGTCGGCGCAGGCATCACCCCGACAACGCGCGCGAACTTGTGGCGCATTACCGGGGGCTGGCGCAGGCTTAGCGCGGAACTATCGGGCGTCGTCGCGCCGCACTGATTGACCTCGATTTTTCCGGAATGAGCTTCTACGCATCTCGGAAATGATCGGCCTGTTCTTCTTCGACGCGCAACTCATCGATAATGAGCGGAGTTCTTCAGTTGTTGGCTTGATCTGCGCCTCGGTCATTGCATGCACCGGGCCCCTCGCTTCGTGTCTGAACTCGAAGCTGTTTTCACCCTACGGAATGAATCCGAAGGCGACGGTGTATCACAGAAAATTGGGTCGTTAGCGTCCTGCGTTCTCCAAGACCGGACCTTCGTGGCGCGCGCAGCGAACGACCGCTTCCCGCCCTTCTTGTCGCGGTGCTGCAGGCGCAAAGAGCTTGTCGATAAGGTTTATTACGTAAATCTGTCCGAGGACCCGCCTTGTCCATCTCGATCACCATTAGCTTCGCAAACCGCCATCGGCAAAAAGGTTCGGGAAAAGTCGTTCCCGATAGTCCATCGGGAACGCCAGTCTTACCGGCGTCTTTGGCGAAGCGGACGTCAGATACCCGGCATCGGTCAGTTTACTGAGCGTATTGCGCGCCGTGCGCTCGGAAGTCTTGAGAACAATCTGCGCCTCGCCACGCTCAAGCTTGCCATGGCGGAGAACGGCCGAGATCAGATCTGGGGCGCGCTTGTCGTCAATCGTGTCTTCGACAAGGCGTCGGTAGCGCTTTTCTAGCCCGCCAAGGTCGAACAGCTTTGCGGAAAACGTGATCTGATCAAGCGTAACTTTCAGAAACCATTCGCTGAACCCCTTCAAGGCTGCTTCAGACAGGTTGCCGCGCCCGTCGCGGTCTCCGCGTCTTGGACTGTCTGCAAGGTCCATCATGCGCTTGTATTCACCGCGATCGGTCAGTCCGCGAGCAAGTCCGCGGGAAACAGACCATAGGCCTTGGCCGCCAATGCCGGCTGTCAGAGCCATGGCATGGGACATCAATCGGCTGACGCGCCCGTTTCCGTCTGGGAATGGATGGATGTAATTCAGTCGATGATGCGCCGACGCAAT
>NZ_NBOA01000012.1:0-30297 GCF_002213235.1 Thioclava sp. F34-6 | reverse complement strand
CGCACAACATGCCCCATGTCTTCGAGGTCGCCGACCGGATCCACGTCCACCGGCTGGGCAAACGGCTCTGCGTCATCGATCCGAAGCAACACTCGATGTCGGACGCCGTCGCCTTCATGACAGGCGCCAAAACGCCCGACGGCGCGACAGAGGCGGCCTGAGCGATGAGCACGACCGAGGCACAGCTGGAGGCCATTCTCGATCTGGTGGACAGGCAGCCCCGCGACCACGGGCGGGTTCTGATTGGCATCGCGGGGCCGCCCGGCTCGGGGAAATCGACGATGGCCGAAGCCGTGACCGCGGCGCTGAACGCCCGCGGACGGGCGGCGGATGCGGCGGCGCTGGTGCCGATGGACGGGTTCCATCTCGACAATGAAGAACTCGACAGACGGAACTTGCGCGCGGTGAAAGGCGCGCCCGAGACCTTCGATGTCGCCGGGTTCAAGGCATTGGTGCGCCGGTTGCGCGATGACGGGAGGGAGATCCGCTACCCGCTGTTCAGCCGCACGCAGGACCGGACGCTTCCGGAGGCCGGCGTGTTGAGCCCGGACCGGCGGATCGTGATCGTCGAGGGGAATTACCTGCTGTTCGGCGGCGGCGACTGGGCTGGGCTCGCGCCGTTGTTCGACGCGACGGTGATGCTCGCGCCGCCCATGGAGGTGCTCAAGGCCCGGCTCGTCGCGCGCTGGATCGAGCACGGGCTATCCCCCGAGGACGCGCTTGCCCGGGCCAGCCGGAACGACCTCGAAAACGCGCGCCGCGTGCTTGAGCAGAGCGTCGAGGCCGACCTTATCCTCACCGGTCACTGAACCGTCCAGCCGAGTTGACGACGAAAGGAAACGACATGAAGATTTTCGCTGACACCGCCGATATCGAAGCGATCCGCGCGCTTGCGGAGGCGCATCTGATCGACGGGGTGACCACCAATCCGAGCCTGATCGCCAAGAGCGGTGCGCATATCCGCGACGCGATCGCCGAGATCGCCGCAATGGTCGACGGCCCGGTTTCCGCCGAAGTCGCGGGCACCGATTACGAGACGATGATGCGCGAGGCGGAAGTACTCGGTAAGATCGCGCCCAACGTCTGCATCAAGGTGCCGCTCACGATGGCGGGGCTCCAGGCTTGCCGCACGCTGCGGGAAGAGGGCCGCGAGACCAACGTGACGCTGTGCTTCTCGGTGAACCAGGCGCTCCTCGCGGCGAAGGCAGGCGCGACCTATGTCTCGCCCTTCGTCGGGCGCCTCGACGACATCAACCTCGACGGCACCCAGCTGCTGCGCGATATCCGGCAGGTCTTCGATGCCTACCCCACGCTCGATACGCAGATACTGGCGGCGTCCCTGCGATCCGCAAACCACGTCACCGGCGCCTTGCTGGCCGGGGCGGATGCCGGCACGATGCCGCCCGGCTTGATCGGGGCGCTCGTCAAGCATCCGCTGACCGACAAGGGGCTCGAAACCTTCACCGCGGACTGGGCTGCGACGGGGCAGAGCATCCTCTGATCCGGGTCGGGATTATCGCGACGCAAGCGCGGCTGCTACCGGACGTCGCCCGTGAGCGACGCCCGGCTTCGCGCGCCGACAATGACGAAGGACCATCCCGCAAACTGCGAGCTCCGCACGTGGGCGCCTGAGTTCGCATAGCCGAGATGGCCCTTCGATCGACAGATCTCCTTGTGTCCACGGCTCGACCATCTGCGGTTTGCATCTCTCGATGCCTCTCCCGGATGGCGTTCCGTTTCCACTCCTCCCATCGATGTCTTCACTCTCGCGGATTCGCGGCGTCCCGGCATTGACGCTCGACAAGGCGCGGGGCTGTGAAGTGCTGATCGCGGTCAATGCGCGCCGCCCCGGGTGGGGCAAGCTGCGGGTCTGACTCGGTTCAGGAGGATGCCATGAAAATCAGTGACGCGATGCACGAGCCCGCCGCATGGGCCGATGCCGACACCCCGGTCAAGGAAATCGCCCTGCAGATGGAGAAGGACGATATTGGCGCCGTGCCGATCGGCAAGGACGACAAGCTCATCGGCATGATTACCGATCGGGATCTCGCGCTGCGCGTGGTGGCGAAGGGGCTCGACCCGGCGAAGACCCGTGCTGAAGAGGTGATGACGCCCGGGGTCGTCTATTGCCGCACCGACGAGACGATCGAGGACGCGGTGCACCTGATGGATCAGCGCAAGATCCGCAGGCTACCGGTGCTGGACGACAAGAAGCGGCTGGTCGGGATGTTGAGCCTCGGAGACGTGGCGCACGGGACGTCGTTGCAGATCGTGGGCGAGATGACCCGCGCCGTCGCCAATCACCACAAGTGAGTGCGACGGGGGCGGCCTGAACGCCGCACCCCTTGGCCTGTCTCAGCGCGGGCAATCGGCGACGTAATAGGTGCCGTCGCCGTTCGAATAGGCGCAGCGATCGGTGACGCTGTTCTGCGCCACCAGAACGCCGGCCGCGGCTCCCGCAAGCGCCGCGATGATCCGCCAGTCCCGGTTCGCCTCCAGCGCGTCGGCGGTGATCAACCCGGCCGCGGCCCCCGCGGTCAGTCCGACCGCCGTGCGCTGCTGCGGCGTCAAGGTTTCGCAGCCCGGCAAAAGCGTCAGAACGACCAGCGTGGCGGGCAGAAATCTACGGCATGTCATCGGAGATGTCCTTTTGTTGCAAACAAGCCCCGCGAGGGTCGCGTGCCGCCGCGCGCCGGTCATTGTCGAGCGTCAAGCCTTCGCGGGCGGTGCGGGCCCCGTGTCGAAAGGCCGCTGCTCGGGCGTCGTCAATGCCTGCCTCCGCCCAGATCGGAAGCCGGAGCCTTCACGAGCGGTCCGCGGTGGGCCGCCTCTTGCGTTCACGGGATCGAAGATCACCTGAGCGTCTGCCGCGACCGCCCGGCGGGTCGAAAAAGCGAACGTTTTCCAATTTTTCGCCACAATCTGCAAAAAATCACAAGTTTCCGAAAACGCGACGCAAACCCCGGCCTCAACCACCGGAGATACCGGTTTACGTCGTGGCGAAGACCGGCTGCGACGTTGAACGAGGAGGAGGTTCGATGAGTCAGCAATTCTTCGCCCCCAAGGACAGCACCGGACGACCGATCAGGCTGCCTGTCGCCTACCGGAGAACGGTCAAATGGCTGCCCAAAATTGGCGATATCTTCCCGAATTTCACGCTCCCGAGCACGCAGGGAGACATCGAGTTCTGGCCCTGGGCGGAAGGCAACTGGGTGCTGCTCTTCGGCCATCCCGCTGCGAATACGGCTGTGTGCACCACGGAAATCGGCGCGCTGGCGCAGAACGAGAAAGCGTTCAGACGGCTCGGCGCGAAGGTGCTCGGGCTGACGGGATCGAGCGTGGACGAGCAACTGTCATGGCACGCCGATATCGAAAAGCTTTATGACGCGCGGGTCTGGTTCCCGACCGCTGCCGATATCGGTGGAGATTTCGCGTCGCTCTTCGGGATGGTCCATGAAAAGGAGCACCAATCCTGGCCGGTCCGCAAATCCTTCCTGTTGGATTCGCAAATGAAGATCCGGATGATTTTCGAATATCCGATTTATGTCGGCAGAAGCGTCGAGGAGACGCTCCGCGTGATCGAAGCCGTGAAACTCCATAGCTCGACCGGGCTCGCGACGCCCTCCGACTGGTTCGAGGGCGACCCGGTGATCATACCCGACACAATGGAGGAAGCCGAGGTCCAGCGTCTCGTCGGCAGCAGGTGGGGATATGTCCTGCCCTATCTCCGAGTGGCGCCGCGGCTGGAAAATCCGCGACAGAAAACGCGGTGGTGCGAGCTCTGATGTCGGTGGGGTATATCTTCATCGGCAGCTTCGTGGGCCATGTCCGCCTCGTGCTCACGCTTCTGCAGGGCGGTTCGATCTGGCTCTCGCTGGTCGTCGACGTCGTCGCGGGGCTGGCAGCGGTTCTCATCTTGCTCGCCGTCCAATCGGCGTCGCGATGGTGGCAAGATCGACGCAGGCGAGCGCGCAAAGCAAAAACGGCTTGTCGCGGCGGCCAAGCTATGCACTGACAGACATGCATGTCTCCCGTGCAAGCTCAGTCTCCAGACTGAAGAAAGGCGGGACCAAAACTCTCCAGACAAGAGCAAGAGATTGGTCATGACGGAACTGCTAACCATCACCTATCGAAGCTTTTCCTGCCTTCGGAAGCCCATCGAGGGGATAAGCGCGATCCTTTCCGAAAGCCTCGATCGAAACCAGAGACTTGGCATCACCGGTCTGCTTCTGTTCGACGGGGCCTACTTCCTGCAAACCATCGAAGGCCCTTCGGCGGAAACCCGAAGCGTTTATACGAAAATCGTCTCCGACGCGCGCCACACCGACGTCACGCCGCTTAGAATTCGGTTGCTCCGGGCGCGCGTCTTTCCCACGTGGCGGATGAAATTGATCGGTCCGGCAGCGACGGCCCGGATCGTTCCCGACATGGACGGCTTGGACTTCGCCTATAAGCGCCTCGACGAAATTCATCTGGCGGCAAAACAGGTCGCGAGGCCGGAGCCTGAACAGAGCTACCTGCTCCATTGAAACCCGGTGCCCGCGTCTTTCACTCTTTCCCGGGCGACGGCAAGTTGCGCACCAATGCGTCGGCAAGTTCTTCCCGCGAATAGGGTTTCATCAGGACCGAGGCCATGTCCGTCCCGCTGGCCGGGTCTTCGGGGTCGTAGCCGGTCACTATGACCACCGGCAGCGCGGGGCGCAGCCGCGCCAGCTCCCTGACCAGCGCCCGCCCCGACAGGCCCGGCATGACAAGATCGGTGAGCACGATGTCGATCTTCCGATCGCTCCGGGCATAGTCCAGCGCCTCCCGCCCGTGACGAGCCACAAGCGGCGAGAACCCGAGATTTTGCAGCATCAGCACCGTTTTTTCGCGAACGAGGAGGTTGTCCTCAACGTAGAGCACGACCTCATCATTCCCCGCCGGAGCGGCCACCTCGGCCTCCTTGCCATCGGCCTCGGTGGCAAGCGGCAGCAGGATCTGGAATTCCGCCCCGTCGTCGTCGCCGGGCCCGAGCCTTAGATCGCCGCCGATCTGGCGCACCGTATCGAGCACGGTCGGCAGGCCGAGACCCGTTCCCTCGCCGATGCCTTTCGTGGTGAAGAACGGCTCGAATATCTTTTCCCGGTGGCTGGCCGGAACGCCGGGGCCGTTATCGCGCACGTTCACGGCCACGTATTCCTCCTGCGGAAGTTCGAAACCGTCATGCGAGGGATAGAAACCCGTCCCGGAAACGACGTTCGCTGTGATCGACAGCGTGCCATCTCCCGTCATCGCGTGGCGCGCATTGGTGACGAGGTTGATCAGCGCCGACGTCAAGGCCGAGGTGTCGGCCCAGCAATTCGCCACGTCCTCGCCGATGTCGATGTCCAGCCGGTTGGCGTCGCCCAAAGCCGCGATCAGGAGCGGTCTGATCTCCTGCACGAAGGCCCCGATCTGGAGCATTCTCAGCTTCGTCGGCGTCCGGCGCGAATAGGCGAGGAGCTGGCTCGTCAGGCGCCCCGCCTCCTCCGCGGCGCGCACCGCGCTCTGGACGAGGTTGAGGTGGTTGTCCTGCTCGGGCAGACCTTCCTCGAGCGCATCGAGGCTGCCAAGCACAACGGTCAGAAGGTTGTTGAAGTCATGCGCCACCGCCCGCGTCAAGCTGGCGAGGGCCTCCGTGCGCATGCGCTCGTCGCGCTCCCGGTCCCGTGACGTTCGATTGGCAAGATCGCGAATGATGGTGACGGACCGCCGCTCGCCCTTCGCCAGTTCGACGATATTCGACGTGACCTCCACCGGAACCGGGCTGCCGTCCTTCGCCCGGAAAGTCAGGTCGCCGACGAAGACGTCGTTCCGGTTCCGCTCCTGAAGGGCCAGAGCCAGATCCCGATCCTCCGGAAAAAAGAAAGCGTCGCGATGCATGCCGATCGCCTCTTCCGCGTCGTAGCCGAGCATTTCGCAAGCCCGGGTGTTGAGGGCGAGGACGAATTCGTCATCCTCCGGCCGCCCGCTCGTCGCCGTGTAGATCGCCCCGTCGCGGATGTTTTCGAAAAGGAACTGATACATCGCCGACTGCTCGGTCATCTGCTCGCGCGCCCGGAGCAGGTCCTGTTCCAGAAGCTCGGCCGAATGGAGTGAGGCGTGAACGCGTTGCGACAGCTGGGTCGCGAAGGGGGCGAGGCTCCGGTCGATCGGCACCAAGGCGTGCGGCACCAGCACAAGCGCCGCGATGAGCTGCGCGCGCCCATCCGCGATCGGGATCACGATCCCCCGATCCGAGAGTTCCGGCCTCTGCGCGTCGCGCGGCAGGTTGAAAATCCGCTCGCTTTTCCCCGACAGCGCGGCGGCGACGACGGGGCGCAGGGCGCCCGTGAACTGCGGATCCGCACGAATGGTCCATTCCGCCTCGAGCGGCATGCCGTTCTCGGGCGACAGGCGAAACAGGATTCCGGCCCGGCAGTCCATGTCGTTGTCGGACAGCACCGCATGCAGCGCGCCGGAAAAGGCGGGGACACCGCCGCCGGCATGGGAGGTGGCGGTGATCTCCGACATTGCTTGCCGCCGCCGCGCGACGACCGCGTCCGTGGTCTCGACAGCGATCGACATGACGCCGAGCACCCGCCCGCCCAGATCCTTGATCGCACTGTAGGAGAAATCGAAGTAGCATTCCTCCGGGCGGCCCGTCTTCGCCAGCGGCAACATCGTGTCCTGAAACAGAAGCGGCTCGCCGCTCCTTTTAACGTGGCCCAGATTGTCGCGGACGAAAGGCCAGATTTCGGGCCAGGTGTCTCGCAGCGGCGCCCCGAAAGAGGCGGGATGCTTGTCGCCGAAAATCGCGTTGTAGGCATCGTTGTAGATCTGGATCGTGTCGTCGCCCCAGCCCGTGCAGACGGGAAAATCGGACGCCATGATCGCCGCGATCACCCCGCGCATCTCCGGCGGCCAATCCTCGACCGGACCCAGCGACGTCTCGTGCCAGGGATGGGTTTCGAGCAGGGCGAGATTCGAGCGGGCCATGTCTTCCTTTCGGCATTGCGCGCAGAGTGCCCGATTTCAGATCGACGGGGGCGCTAGGTTTGGCGCGCCGAGGTGTCACAGGTGAGCCGAACGTCGGAGTCTCCGCGGCAACATGGCGCCTGCTGGAGAGCAACGCCCGAAATCAAAAATACGATGCGCGGGACGTTCCCAAGCCGGTCGATTGCCTTTTTAGCTTCATCTTACGAAACGTCTCCCTGGCTAAGGTGTTCCTGCCACGCCGCCCGACCGGTTTCCGGGCCGCAGGTCAGGTCTCGCTGGTGAAGACGTAGCCCACGTTGCGGATGGTATTGATCGCGCCATGCGAGACGTCGGCTTTCTCCAGCTTGGAGCGAATGCGGCTTATCACCCCGTCGACGGTGCGATCGAAGGCTGCCCAGTCCGGCCCCCTGACCCGGTCCATGATCTGATCGCGAGACTGCACGGTGTCCGGCTGCGTCGCGAGTGCGAGAAGAACATCGTATTCCAGCGTCGTAAGCGGGATCTTAACATCCTGAAGGGTGCGCACCCATCGCGCGCGGCGGTTGAACCGCAAGCCCGAGATTTCGAAGACATCCGCCGGGCTGTCCTGCGCCGCTTTCTGCGCGAACTTACGGTCCGCCGTCCGTCGCAGCACGGCCTTGACCCGGGCGCGCAATTCCCGCGCCCGGAAGGGCTTGCAGACGTAGTCGTCCGCGCCAAGCTCGAGGCCGAGAACCGTATCGATTTCGTCGGTGCGCCCGCTCAGAACGATGATGCCCGCCCCGGGATTTTTGCTGCGGATCGCGCGGAGGACGTCGAATCCGGAGCCGTCGGGGAGGGTTATGTCGACGAGAAAGCAATCGGCTCTCGTCAGGGCGTCTCCGGCGAACAACGCGCCAAGCGTGCCGAAGGATTTCGAGGGGTATCCTTCAGAGGCGATGGCCCGTTCGATGACGGTTCGGACATCGGCATCGTCTTCAAGGATCACGACGGAACTTGAGGTCAAGAGCTTGCTCTCTCCGGTGTGGCCAGCATCATCTTTGCGGAAGGTCTGATACTCGAGGCCGAGGGGTCTTAATCGAGTTGAAAAAACGGCTGCGTCAGGTGGGGCGGCAACCACAGTGCCGACAGTTTTACTGCGCGTCAGGTTCCCTAAAGGGATTTTCTGATAATTTCAATCGGATAATTGGCGGCACGTTCACGTTCGCGCGATTGGCGTTTGGGGGCGCTTCGGATGAGCCGCCCGATGGGTCCAACGCCAAGGGAGCCGACCCGGGGGGCGGCTCCCTCTCATCGGGTATCGTAGAATCCAGATCAGATTGGGTAATGCTGTTTCGGGTCTTCCACGGTGATCCAGCGCAGGTCGGTGAATTCGGCGATCGCCGCACGTCCGCCGAAGCGCCCGTAGCCCGAGGCCTTGACCCCGCCGAAGGGCATCTGCGGCTCATCGCCGACCGTCGGGCCGTTGATGTGGCAGATCCCGGTTTCGAGCCGGTTCGCCAGCGCCATCGCGCGGGAGACGTCGGCGCTGAAGATCGCGCTCGAGAGGCCGTATTCGGTGTCGTTGGCGACTTTCAGCGCCTCTTCGTCGCCCTTCACGCGGATGATCGATTTGACCGGGCCGAAGCTTTCCTCGGCATAGATGCGCATGCCTTCCGCGACGCCGTCGAGCAGCGTCGCCGCGACGATGGTCCCCTCGCGAGAGCCCCCGGCGACCAGCTTTGCGCCTTTCTCGGTGGCGTCGGCGATCAGCGCGTCCATCTTCTCTGCGGCGGCTTCAGAGACAAGCGCGCCAAGCGCCACTTCGCCGCGCGGATCGCCTGCGGGCAGAGCGTTGGCGCGGGCGGCGAGTTTCTCGACGAAGGCATCGGCCACTGTCTCGTCGACGATGATCCGCTCGGTCGACATGCAGATCTGGCCCTGGTTCATGAAGGCGCCGAAGATCGCCGCGTTCACCGCACCGTCGAGATCGGCATCGTCGAGCACGATCAGCGGCGCCTTGCCGCCCAGCTCCAGCAGTGAGGGCTTCAGATGCTCGCCCGCGAGCCGCCCGATGATCCGGCCGACGGCGGAGGAGCCGGTGAAGTTGACATGCTTGACCGCGGGATGCGCGATCAGCGCCTCGACGACATCGGCGGCGTCCTCGGGGGCATTGGTCACCACGTTGAGCGCCCCTTCGGGGAGCCCGGCCTCGGCGAAACACTCGCCGATCAGGCGATGCGTCGCGGGGCACATTTCCGAGGCCTTCAGCACCACCGTATTGCCGCAGGCGAGCGCCATCGCGACCGCGCGGGTGCCGAGGATGACAGGCGCGTTCCACGGCGCGATGCCAAGGCAGACGCCCTTGGCGCGCGCAACGCCCATCGCCATCGTGCCGGGCTTGTCGGAGGGGATGATCTCGCCGCCGATCTGTGTCGTCATCGCCGCCGCTTCGCGGATCATGCCTGCCGCGAGATGGACGTTGAACCCGGCCCAAGGCCCGGTCGCGCCGGTCTCGGCGATCACCGCCTGGATGAAGTCATCGGCGCGGGCTTCCATCACGTCGGCGGCTTTCGACAGGATTTTGCGCCGCCCGTTCGGCCCGGTCGCGGACCAGCCGGGAAAAGCGCGCGCGGCAGAAGCGACCACCGCCTCGACATCGTCGCGGCCCGCCGCGGCGGCGCGGGTGGCGACCTCTCCGGTCACGGGATCGATCCGGTCGAAAGTCGCGCCCGAGGCGGCTGGGGCGGAGACCCCGTCCAGCAGCATTCCGATCTCTTTCATAATGTCCTCCCTTTGAGACTTCGATCTTGCGTCACGCGGCGCGGCGATTGTCGGACCGGCGCCCTCTGAAACCTTTGTGCCTCACATCATCCCGGGCAGCCACAGCGATATTCCCGGCACAGCGACGAGGATTGCAAGGGTCACCAGCATCGCGAACCAGAAGGGCAGCACGCCGCGGAAGATCTCGATCAGCGGCACGTTTTGCGCGACCGATTTCACGATGAAGACGTTGATCCCCACCGGGGGCGAGATCAGCCCCATCTCGAGCGTCAGCACCACCAGCACGCCGAACCAGATCGGGTCGATCCCGAGATCGAGGATCACCGGCAGGAAGATCGGCAGGGTCAGCACCAACATCGCGAGCCCTTCGAGGAAGCAGCCCAGAACCATGTAGATCGCGAGGATCAGGACCAGCGTCCCGACCCGGCCCAGATCGAGGGAGACCAGAAGGTCGCTCACCTCGGCGGGCAGATGGCTCAGGGCGACGAAGGGGTTGATCAGATGCGCCGCGATCAGGATCAGCATCACCGAGGCCGTGGTCACGATGCTGTCCTGCGCCGCGCGCCAGAAGCTGCGCAGGCTCAGCGTGCCGCTGAAGGCCCCGATCGCGATCACGAAGGCGGCGCCGACGCCCGCCGCTTCGGTGGGCGAGAACAGGCCCGAATAGATGCCGCCGATGGTCAGCACGATCACCAGCAGGATCGGGATCGCGCCGAGGAAGGCGCGGCCCTTCTCGGCGGCGCTGGTCGCGGGGCCTTTCGGTCCCATCTCGGCGCGCAGCAGGCAGAGGATCGCGATGGTCAGGATGAAGGCGCTCAGCAAAAGAAGCCCGGGCAGGATGCCCGCCATGAAGAGCCGTCCGATGCTTTGCTGCGTGAGGATCGCGTAGATCACGAAGCCGGTCGAGGGCGGGATCAGGATGCCCAGCGTGCCACCCGCGGCCACGACGCCGGTCGAGAGGCGCGGGCTGTAGGCGTAGCGGTCCATCTCTGCCAGCGCGGTGCGGCCCATCGTCAGCGCCGAGGCGACTGAGGAGCCCGATAGCGCCGCGAACCCGCCGCAGCCCACGACCGTCGCCAGCGCCAGACCGCCGCGCACCTGGCCGACGGTGGCGTAGGCCGCGTCATAGAGCTTGCGGCTCATACCCGTCACGCTCGCAACATTTCCCATCAGAATGAAGAGTGGCACCACGATCAGCTCGGAATTGGAGGCCAGCGAGAAGGTCTCCGACGCCAGAAGCCCGGTCGCGGCCTTCAGCCCGTTCAGGATCCAGATGCCGACGAAGCCCACCGCGAACATCGCGAAGGCCACCGGCACACGCATCAGCAGCATGCCGAGCAACAGCGCGAGCCCGAGCGATCCGGTGAGCGCGGGGGTCATAGCACGTCCCTTTCGGAATGATGTTCATAGCCGTGGCGCGACATGAGCCGCAGCGCGCGCAGGCACATTGTCAGCGCGCCCACCAGCGACAGCGCGACCAGCGCATATTGAAACCACGCATTGGGCAGGTTCAGAAGATTGGTCGAGAGGTTGAGCATCTGGCTCAGTTGCGCGCTCTTGTAGACCGTCACCGCGATCAGCACGAAGATCGCGACGCCGAGGAACGCCGAGAAGATATCGATCGCGCGGTTCAGGGCAGGGGGGAAGGCGCTCTCGAAGATGTCGACGACGATATGGCCGTCGCGTCGGTCGCACAGCGCCATGCCGCCGAAGACGATCAGCACCATCGTCATCGTTATCAGGTCCTGCGAGCCGTAGAGCGGCATGCCGAAATTGCGCCCGATAACGTCGATGACGATCACGGCCACGACGAAGATCAAGCCCGTCGTGCCGATGATCGCGGACAGGCCGATCAGCCTGTCCGCCAGTTTCTGCGCGCGCGCGAGCATCACTCGCTCCGCATCGCCGCGAGCGTGTCCTCGCCGCCGACCTTGCTCACGTAGGTGTCGGTCACGTCGGCGAGCGCGTCGTTGAAGGCTTTCGAGCCGTCGGCGTCGAGGTCGATCACCGTGGTGGCGTCGGAGGCGCGCGCGGCTTCCAGCGCCTTGTTCGCGGTGGCGATCCACGCCTCTTCGGTCATCTTCGAGATCTTCTCGCCCTTCATCGCGTCGAGCGCGGATTTCGCTTCGGGCGAGAGCCCGTCATAGGCCGCCTTGTTCATCACCGTGTAGAAGGCGAGACGTCCGAGGTTCGGGCCCGTGGTCACGCTGCCAACGACCTCGTTGAGCTTGAAATCCGACAGCACCGAGGCGCCGCTGACCACGCCGTCGATCAGCCCGGTCTGCAGCCCGTTATAGACCTGCGTCATCGGGATCTGCACCGGTGTCGCGCCGAGCGCTTCCATCGCGGCAGCCGAGATCGACCCCGCGACGCGGATCTTCAGGCCCTTGAGATCGGCGGGCGTGCGCACGTCCTTGTCGTGCATCATCAGGATGTTGGGCTCCGACCCCCAGAGCGCGATCACCTCGGTCTGCGGATATTCGCCCTTGATCGTGTCGAAGGCCTGCCACAGCGCCTTGTAGCCCGGCGCGTCGAGCGGCAGCGCACCCGGCAGTTCCGCGATCAGGCTCTTGGGGAATTGCGACGAGGTATAGCCCTGCAGCCCCCAGCCCATATCGGCGGTGCCCTGCAGCACGCGCACGTATTGATCGGCCGGGCCCGCGCCCAGTTCGCCGCCGTGATAGCCGCGCAGCGTTACCGCCCCGTCGGTGCCTTCCGAGAGCGCCTTGGCCAGGGGCTCGATCTGGGCTGCGTTGATCGTATGGGTCGGCGGCGCCCAGTTCGCGTATTTCAGCTCCTGCGCGCCGGCGGCGGTTGCGATGCTGATCGTTGCCCCGACCGCGATGGCGGTGGCGACGCTAAGGGTCGTGTGTTTCATGGTCTCTCCTCCCGTTGGACCGTTTGAGCCCCTCCTCCCGGGGCCTGTCGTTCATGTGCCGCGCTAGGCGGCGATCTCCTCCAGATCCGCGCGCGTCACCGGCTCCGGCGACGCGATAAGTTTGCGTGCCCGCATATGGGCCCGCGCGTTATCGATGGTCTCGATAGCGGCGAGCCCGCGTTCGTCGAACCGGCCCACGATCCCCGCGGCGATCTCCTCCTCCGCCGCGTCAGGTGTCGCGTAGCCCGCGATCTGCAGCTTGCACGCGCCCTGATCCGACCAGAACCACGGCAGCGCGCCGTAGGGACCGGTGTCGCCCTTCGCGAGGCGTTTCGCGATCAGACGCGCGTGATCCGTGGCAGCCTGCACGCTCTCGAGCCGGATATGCCCGCGGCCCCGCGGATCGGGGAAGCTCGCGCAGTCGCCGAGCGCCGAAATCGCGGGATCCGAGGTCTGCAGCCGGGCATCGGTTTTCACGCCATTGTCGATGGCGAGCCCCGCCGCCTCGGCCAGTTCCACGTTCGGGCGAACGCCCGCCGCGACCAGCACGAAATCCGCGGTGACCCCCGTGCCATCGGCCAGCGTCACGCCCGCGGGCTCCACCGCCACGGCAGGCTGGCCCAGATGAAGCGCAGTGCCCCAGCCGCGATGCAGGTCGGCGAAATGGTCCGACATCCGCTGCGAGACCACGCGGGCCATCAGGCGCGGAGCGGCCTCGATGACCGCGACCTCATGGCCGAGCTTGCGTGCGACGGCCGCGAATTCCAGCCCGATGAAGCCGCCGCCGATCACCGCGATCCGGGTTGGTTGGTCCAGCTTCTCGCGCAGGCGCTGCGCGTCGGTCAGCGTGCGCAGATCGCAGGCATGGGCGATCCCCTCGATCGGCGGGCGCAGATTGCGGGTGCCGGTGGCGAGGATCAGATGGTCATAGGGCAGGGATTTCTCGGCCCCGTCGCGCAGGACAGTGAGGCGCTGCGCCGCGCGGTCGATGGCCTCCACCCGCGTTCCGGGGAGGTAGTCGATGCGCTTGGCCTCGAAGAAGCTTTCGGGGCGCAGGTAGAGCGCCTCTGCCTTGCCGTCCTGCAGATAGACCTTCGAGAGCGGGGGGCGCTGATAGGGCAAGCCCGGCTCGTCGCCGATCAGCGTGATCGCGCCCTCGAAGCCGTTCTGCCGCAGGCTGATCGCAGCTTGCAAGCCGCCTTGGCCCGCGCCGATTATGGTGACGGTCCCGGAGGTCAAAACTGTTCCTCGGGCAGATGGACCACGAGCCCGTCGAGCTCGGGCGTCAGCTTGATCTGGCACGACAGACGCGAGCGCTCGGTCACTTCGGATGCCGCGCCTTCGAGCATGTCGTCCTCCCCCGCGCTGCGCGGTCCGACCTTCTCCGCCCATGCGTCGTCGACATAGCAATGGCAGGTCGCGCACATCATCGAGCCGCCGCATTCGCCGACGATCCCGTCGACATCGTTCGAGACCGCCGCATGCATCACGCTATCGCCCTCATCGGCGTCGATATTGGTTCGCGTGCCGTCCTGTGCGACGTAAGTCACTTTAATCATCGAAATTCCTCCTCTCTCCGGTCCGCGCAACCGCGGATCAGTTCAGCTCCACCGGCAGGTTGATCGGGCCGCGGAACCCGAAGCCGCGCCAGATCACCGCGTCGGGATCGGGCAGGCGCATGTCGGGGAAGCGGTCGAACAGCAGCGGCAGGATGATCTTGCCCACCGTGCGCCGCGCGATATGGGCGCCTGCGCAGTGATGGGGGCCGTTGCCGAAAGCCTGATGGGGGTTCTTGTCGCGAAAGACGAAATACTCTTCGCCATTCTCGTAGATGCTCTCGTCGCGATTGGCCGAAGCCTGGATCGTCATCACCGTGTCGCCCTTCGGGATCTCGAAGCCGCCAAGCTCGGTATCCTTCGTCACGAGCCGTGAGCTGGCCTGAATCGGGGCGACCCAGCGCACGCCTTCCTCGAAGGCCTTACTCCACGCGCCCTCGGCGCGAACCTGCTCCAGCTGGTCGGGATTGGTCAGCAACCCGTAAATGATGGTGGCCAGCGCGTCGCGCGGCTCGTTGATGCCGCCGCCGATCGCGATCTTGATATTGGCCCAGATCTGACTCATCGGGATCGGGTTTTCGGCGTTGAGCATCACCGAATAGGCCGAGCCGTCCGGCTCCGCGATCCGCTTTTCGCGCAGCTCGGTGAACAGCGCGTCCATCTCGTCATTGGCTTTGTCCGAGATCGCGAAAGGCTCGGGCTGCCAGCCGAAATTCCCCGCTCCGTCTATCAGGTGCTGCGACCAGCGCTGCATCTGCGCGTCGCTCGCCTCCGGGATGCCCAGCACATGGGCGAGGATGCGCGCGGCTAGCGGTCCGCATAGCTCGGAGAACAGATCGACCGTCTCGCCGCGCGGCAACCGACCGACATATTCCTCGGCGAATTTCTCGTAGAGCGGCCCCCAATCGGTCTGGATCCGCTTCGGCGTGAGCGCCGGGGCCATAGCCATGCGTTCGCGCAGATGCTCCTCGCCGTCCTTGCGCATCAGGGTATGGGCGCGGAATGCGGGCTTCATCGGGGTGTTGGGATCGTCGCTGCTGAACAGCTCCGGATTGTCCTTCACCTTCTTGGTCAGCTCCGCCGTCGTCAGGAACGTGCGACCCGCCGAGGCGACCCGCAGAACCGGGCTCTCGGCGCGCAATCGGCGATAGATCGGATAGGGATCCGTCGTCAGTTGCGCGAGCGTAATCTCCTCGTCCAGCGGTGCGAGCGCCATGATGTCCTCCCGAAATCTCCTCCGGGGACATGCGTAAGGCGCGGTCTTTCTTGTAACAATAAGATGAATCTTGTATATACCATCAAATAATTTGATGGAACATCATGCCGCAATCGACCGCATCTCCCGGCAGGCTCGACATCGCCGCGCTCGAGGCGCTGCGGCTGGTCCATGAACTGGGCTCCTTCACGGCGGCGGCCGAAAAGCTCGACGTGAACCAGTCGGCGGTGAGCTACACGATCGCCAAGCTGCGCGCCTATTTTCAGGATCCGCTTTTCGTGCGCGAAGGCGGGCGGCAGGTCTCGACGGAGCGCTGCGAACATATCCTCCAGCAAGTGATCGAGATCCTCGAGAAGCTCGACGACGTTGCGCAGCCTGAAGAGTTCGATCCCGCGCAGTCTCGCGCCAAGGTCACCATCGCCTGCAACTATTACGAGCGCATCCTGATGATCCCGAAGATCGTCTCCGAGCTGCGCAAACAGGCCCCGCATCTCGAGGTCGAGGTGGTGAATGCGTTGGGCGACGGCCATTTGCGCCTTCTGCGCCGGGAGGCCGACGTTCTCGTCGGCCCTTTCGCGCGCAGCGAATCCGGCTTTCATTCGCGCCGCCTTTATACCGAAGAGTATGCCTGTTTCATGGACCCGCGGCATCCGATGGCGGGGCGGCCGCTCGATGTCGACAGCTATCTGGCGCTCAACCATGTCTACATCAATTACGGCGGCGGCTGGAAATCGGCCTATGTCAGCGAGATCGAAGCTGCGGGCCATTCTCTGCGACCCACGATCACGGTGCCGAGCCCGGCAGGGCTCGCCTCGCTTCTCGGACAGTCCGACCTCGTGGCGACGATGCCAAGTCGATTGGGGCGCACGATGGAGGGGCTGGTTCTCAACGAAAGCCCGTTCCGCGGCCCGTTCGACCTGTCGGTCGTCTGGACCGCCCGTAAGAACGACTCCGCGATGCATCGCTGGCTGCGCGAGGTGATCGTGGAGACCTGCCGCGGCTAGGCCCGAAGGGCGCGCGCCCGGATCGGTCGGCGCAACCTCAATTTCCACGATGGAGTTACCGACATGAACGACACCGCAGAACCCGCTCTCTGGTCCTTGGGGGCCACGCAAATCGCGGCGCTCGTGCGGTCTCGTCAGGTCAGTGCCCGCGAGGTGGCGCAGGCGGGGCTTTCGCGGCTCGAGGCGGTGAACCCTGCGATCAACGCGGTTGTCGAGTGCCGGCCCGAGGAGACGCTGGCCGCGGCGGAGGCGGTCGATGCCCGCATCGCGCGCGGCGAGGATCCGGGGCCGCTGGCCGGGGTGCCGGTGACGATCAAGGTGATCGTGGACCAGCGCGGCTATGCGACGACGAACGGGCTGGCCTCGCAGAAGGACCTGATCGCGAAGACCGACAACCCGGTGGTCGCGAACCTGCTGGGCGCCGGGGCAGTCAGCCTCGGGCGCTCCAATACGCCCGCCTTCAGCTACCGCTGGTTCACCAATAACCTGCTGCATGGCCACACCTACAACCCGCGGCGCAAGGATTTGACGCCGGGCGGGTCGTCGGGCGGTGCTGGCGCTGCGGTGGCGGCCGGGATCGGGGCGATTGCGCATGGCACGGATATCGCGGGCTCGGTTCGCTACCCGGCGTATGCCTGCGGCGTGCATGGGCTGCGTCCCAGCTTCGGGCGTATCGCGGCGCATAACTCCACCGGGGCGGAGCGCGATATCGGCGGGCAGCTGATGGCGACTTCCGGGCCGCTCGCGCGCTCTGTCGGGGATCTGCGGCTCGCTTTCACCGCTATGGCCAAGCCCGATCCGCGCGACATCTGGTCGGTGCCCGCGCCGCTGCACGGACCTGCGGTGGACCGACACGCGGCGCTGTGTCTTCGGCCCGACGGCGCGCAGACCGATCCCGCGCTGCAACAGAGCCTTCTGCAATCCGCCGAGAAGCTTCGCGCCGCTGGTTGGATCGTCGAAGAACTCGACGCGCTGCCGCCGATCGCCGAGGCCGCGCGGGTGCAGATCACACTCTGGCTGGGCCATGACTATCCCGGCAAGCTCGCCGCGGCGCAGGCCGAGGGCGACCCGGGCGCGCTGCGGGTGCTGGAGGGGCAGGCGGAGTTCATTCGCTCCCTCGCCCCCGATGCGATTCCGCGCGCGCTGATCCGCCGGGCCGAGATCGCGCGGGAATGGGCGCTCTTCGTCGAGCGCTACCCGCTGGTGCTGCTGCCGCCGAGTTCTGAACTGCCCTTCGCCGACAATCTCGATCTCGGTAGCGACGCGGATTTTCGCCGCGTCTGGGAAGCGCAGAACGCGATGGTGGGCCTGCCGATCACCGGGTTGCCGGCGCTGTCGCTGGCAACCGGGGGCACGCCAGAGGGCGCGCCGCTGGGTATCCAGATGGTGGCGGGGCGGTTCCGTGAAGACGTGCTGTTAGAGGCCGCGACAGAGATCGAGGCGCGCTCCGCCCCGGTCGAGATCGCAATGCGGTAAGTGGGGCGAGTAGTGCCCCATGAGAGGATCGCTGCCTTGCATCCGCGCCTGATCGGGGTCGTTCGGTCCTCGATCTTCATGACCCCGGCGCCGAGCACACCAAGCTGATAGGTCGCGATCTCGGTGCCTCCGACGAAGCGCGCCTCGTCGGAGGAGAGGAAGAGCGCGGCATTCGCGGCTATATCGGTAAGGGTATCGACCAAGACCTATCATCGGGCGGGTCTGCGCGGAAACGCGGGTGCCGCCAGTCGGTGCCCGAGATCGTCCGGTCCGGGTAAAGCTCGACCAGCTTCGCGGCGAAGGGCGCCGCATCCGCGTAAGGCGGATCGAGTTCGGAACTGCGCTCGGAGCCGGAGACCTTCAGCCAGATATGCGCGTTCTCGCCCAGCCGGATCGCCTCGTGGAATGGACCCTGCCAATTCCCGGCATCGCGGCGAGCGAGCCTACGCCTCCGGACAACAATTCGACTTGCTTACATCTTCCATGAATGGAGAACTGGCCGGCGACATATCAACAGGCGCGTCGAGGAAGAACTCCCAGGTGCCGATCTTCGCAGCCTCCGTGCCGCAAAATATGCCACTGTGAACCACCGGAAGCGTTCGCAGGCCAAATGAAAGAGGATGAGTTCACATGAGCGCTCCGGTCCCGGTCTTCGACGGCCATAACGATTTCCTTCTCCGCCTGCTGCGCGCCCCGGAGGCCCGCGAGACGACTTGGCTAAGCGATACCGGAGAGGGCCATCTCGACCTGCCGCGGATGCGTGCGGGTGGTTTCGCGGGCGGGTTCTTCGCGGTCTACATTCCGTCGCCAGTCGCCCATGACGATCCCGATTTGGACGCCATCATGCGAAATCCCCCCTTTTCGCTGCCTTTGCCGGCGGAGATTCCGCTCGAGGACGCACTGCCCGTTGCTATGAAGATGGTCGGCCACCTCATGTGGATGGAGCGGGAGGGGAGTCTGAAAATCTGCCGTTCTGTCGCCGATATCCGCAACGCGATGGCCGCAAAGAAGATCGCCGCGATCCTGCATTTCGAAGGCGCGGAGGCGATCGGGCCCGATCTCGATCTGCTGCATGTCTGGCACGCGATGGGGCTGCGCTCGCTTGGGCCGGTCTGGTCGCGTCCGACGGCTTTCGGCAACGGTGTGCCCTTTGCGTTTCCGTCCTCGCCCGATACCGGGGACGGGCTGACCGAGGCGGGCAAACGGCTGGTGACGGAATGCAACCGGCTGAAGATCATGATCGACCTGAGCCATCTGAACGAGAAAGGCTTTGACGATGTCGCAGCGCTTTCCGATGCGCCCCTGGTCGCGACCCATTCCAATGCGCATGCGATCTGTCCCTCGTCGCGCAACCTCACGGACCGACAGCTCGCCATGATCTGTGAGAGCGACGGAATTGTCGGCCTCAACTACGCGCTGGGGTTTCTGCGCGAGGACGGCAAGGGTGAGCCTTTCGCGGGGTTCGACCCGATGCTGCGCCATCTCGATCACCTGATCGAGACCTTGGGCGAGAGCCGCGTCGGGCTCGGTTCGGATTTCGACGGAGCGGCGATTCCGCCCGATCTGGGCGATGCGGAAGGGCTGCCGCGCTTGATCGAAGCGATGCGCGCGCATGGCTATGACGCGCCGCTGATCGAGAAGCTCGCCCATGGCAACTGGCTGGCGCTGCTCGAGAGAACCTGGGGCGGCTGAGAGCTGACTTTATCCACGCGTGGAAATGTCTGAAAACATCGAATCTCGCAGATGCCCAAAAGCGTCATCATCATGGTGAACGGCAGACGAGAACCAACATTGGAAAACAATACGGGGAAAGCCCGCTATCGGGCGGAAAGCGGGCTTTCGCTTCGCCACAGGTGAACGACTTCTCTGCAGAAAGCAGTGTTTCCCGCTAAAGGATGCTTTTCGCGAAACGATCGAATTTGCTGTTTTCTCGATAAAGCGCCCGGACGACGATTGCCGCTACGATCCCGGTGGCGGCGCCTCCCAGAACGTCGGTGACGTAGTGGGTGCCGACGTAAATGCGCGACAGGCAGATGAGGAAAGCCATCGCGAAGAATGCCAGCGCCCGCCGCGGAAGCTTCTGAAGCGCAAATGCCATGGCGACTGACATCGAGGCAGTGGCGTGGTCGGACGGAAACGACCAGTCGGCGCTCTTGGCGATAAGAAGGTTGGAGACTCCGGCGTCATATGGGCGCACGCGGTGGATGAAGAGCAGGATGCCCTGATTGATCGCAAGCCCCAGAAGGAACGCAAGTCCGGCGCAGATTGCGACATGACGCAGATGCTGCCGGTTTTCCCGGCTCCACCATTGCAGGACGACGACGAGCACGATGAAGGGCACGCCCGTTTGAGTGATTGCGATCATTGCTTGATCTACAAAGGCGTTGTGGCCCGCGAAGGAATTGATCCAGTGAGTAATCGCTGCGTCCATTGCGTGCCTTTCATCGAAAAGGTCAGGTCGCGGGTCCGCAAGTCCGTGACACCGCGTTCATCAAGCATTCAGGCTTAGCGCCACGCTCTGAGGATTGCACGCGCTGACCGAGATGGCTGGCGAACTTGTGTTCTACTTCGTCTCGGGGCCGGCCCTCCTCAATTGGGTCGAAATGCTGGCCCGAGAAGAGATCAAGGAAGCGCCGTGGGTGGCGACGCACCTCCTCGGGCTGATCTTGCTGACGGTGTTCAACCTCATCACGATCGTCCTCCTCTGGCACGAAGGGCGGCGGCTGAGGATGTATTGTTGTGGACCAAGCCTCCGAGGTGGGCGGGACCGCAGCACCAACCGGCCGTCAGTTGCGGCTGAATGAAGCTCCGGCATCAGGCACGTCTCCGTCGGGCTGCGCAGGGGGCTCGGAGGGCGAGCCCCGGACGCCAAACGGGGCCGTTTCATTGCCAAACGCGATTTTTTGATCCAGCATGGAAACCTTAATGTCTTGAAACAATTTATATCAGGCGACGTCGGCCTTGGCCGGCCCACCTGAATTGGCGTTGGATCTGCGGGTTAGGGGGTAAAGTGGTTGATCAAGACGGCAGAGTGTCCACGGGGGTTGCCGGCCTCGACGAAGTTCTGAGGGGAGGCTACCCCGCTGGGCGGATCATGCTCGTCGAGGGGGCTCCCGGCACCGGCAAGACCACCCTCGCGCTACATTTCCTTGCCGAAGGGGTTGCCGACGGGAAGCGCGCGCTCTTTATCAGCGTGGCGCAATCCCGGCCTGAAATCGAGATGATCGCGAAGTCCCACGGGTTCGATCTGTCCGGCGTCAAGGTCTACACGCCCGAACTCGGCGGAGGCGAGCGGAGCATCTCGGTCGAGAGCGACGAGGCCGATCTTGTCGAATTGATGGAGGGGGTGCGCGGCGAACTTGAAAACTCCGACCCCGAAATTGTCGTGTTCGACTCCCTGCTGGAGTTGCGAATGCTTTCCTCGACCGATTCAGCTTACCGGCGCGAGCTTCTCACACTCCGCAGCGACTTGCGCGAGCGCGGTTGCACGGCGTTGCTGATTGACCATCTCGATCATCCGGATGGGGAACGTCACGCCGAGGGCGTGGTCCACGGCGTCATCAAACTCGACAGCACGACGCCGCCCATCGGGATCACGCAGCGGCGGCTGACAATCGTCAAGCTGCGCGGCGCCCCGTTCCGGGAGGGATGGCATGATTTCCGCATTAACACTGGCGGGCTCGAGGTTTTCCCGCGTGTCATCCCGCATGAGGCGCAACCCGCCACCCTTGAGGACCGGCTTGAGCCGCCGCACGAACCGCTCGCTCAGCTTCTGGGCGGCGGGCTGGAATTCGGCACTACCACGCTGATCTCGGGCCAGTCCGGCACCGGCAAGTCGACCATCGCCACCCTGTTGGCGCGCGCGGCATCCGAGCGTGGACTGCTTGCGGCCATGTTCCTTTTCGAGGAGCGCCCCGAAGTGCTGCGCAACCGCTCCGCAGGCGTCGGGCTTGAGGTGGAGGGTTACGAGGACACCGACCACCTCAGGTTACGCCACTTCGATCCGGCCGAGGTCTCACCGGGCGAGTTCGCGAATGCGGTGCTGAGCGCTGTGGATGACGGCGCCCGCGTCGTGGTCATCGATAGTCTCAGCGGTTACCTCGAGGCACTGCCGGAGCGCAGCCATGTGATGACGCATATGCAGGCGCTGCTGCAGCATCTTACCCGCCGTGAAGTTCTGGTCATCATCACCATGACCCAGCACGGCCTCTTGGGTGAGCCGCCAAGGACGACCATCGATGCCAGTTTTCTCGCCGATTCCATTATCCTTCTGCGCCAATACGAGGCGCACTCGGAAATCCGACGGTCCATCGCCGTGCTCAAGAAACGTCACAGCGAACACCGTCGCAATATCGAACAGCTGATTATCCGGTCCGGCGCTGTGGAAATCATTCCCCTTTCCGAGGAAGCCGAGCAGCGTGCCAGAGATGCATCCGATCTCAGCGCAGAGTGAAGCGATGTCCGAGCCCTGTTCCGAGATGCCGCCGGTCCTGCTCCTCGCGCCGCTCAAGGACGACGCCCGAGCCCTGGCGCGGGTTGTCGAGCGGTGCGGCTTTACCGCCCGGACCTGCATCACCGCGCGCGCCTTCGCCGCCGCCTTAAATGCGCAGGGCCCTGATGGCGTTCTTTTTGTCGTCATCAGCCAGGAGGGCGCGGGCCGTGAGACCGGTGAGGCTCTGAACGCCACTTTCGCGGCCGAACCCGCGTGGGCGCGGCTGCCGTCGGTGTTTCTTCTCAGTCAGATCAGCCGCCCTCCGCCCGCGATTCAGATCATCAACCGCAAGGAAAACGCGCCTCCGCCGATACTGCTCGAGCGCCCGGTCAAGGCCGCCGTGTTGCAAAGCGTATTCGAAGCTCAGGCCGAAGCGCGTCAGCGGCAGTTCGAGACCCGCGACCTGATCGATCGGCTTTATCAGGAAGAGGAACGGGGCCGCTTTCTGCTCAGCGAGCTACGCCACCGAACGCGCAACAGCCTGTCGGTTCTGCAGTCGCTATTCTCGATGACGGTGCGCCGCGCCGCCGATCTCGAAAGCTTTTCGAAGACCTTTTCGGGTCGGCTCCGCGCGCTCACCGATGCGCATGTCAAACTCGCGCAGGAAGGGACCACGGCCCGTCCGCTCGATGCCTTGGTGAGAGATCACGTGACGCCCTACACCAGCGCTGCCGGACAACTCGTGACCGAGGGGCCTCCGGTGCTCGTGGCTGAAAAGCCCTCCTTCGACCTTGCGCTGGTGATCCATGAACTGGCCACCAATGCGGCTAAATACGGTGCGCTCTCGATCCCCGACGGTCGGGTCGCGGTGCGCTGGCGCGTGGTTCCGGACAGCGGAGCGCTCGCGTTCTCCTGGGAGGAGCGCGATGGTCCGCCGGTCGAGCCGCCCTCGCGTCAGGGGCTCGGCACCCAGGTCATCGAAAATTTCCTGCGCGGTGAGGCAGAGACCGAACTGCGTCACGATCCCGACGGGGTCACTTGGTATGCCAAACTCAGCCCCCGCCACTTCACGCTTTTGAGCGAAACCGTTCGGGTTGACGACTAGGGGCGAGCGCCCGTTGTCCTGTCGATGGCCTTGCCTACCTTCGAACCTCATTCCGACCGCATCCGGCGATCGCACGGTCGAGACGCCAAGATCGGGAGGGTGACTAGGTAGGGCGTGTTGGAATGGGAGGCCCACCATACAAATCTCTGAAGCCGTCGAAATCTGACCTACCGGGCCGCTACGAAGGTCTGGTCGGCGCTTGCGTGGGTTCGGAGGCCACTCGCGTCCCCCCCTGTGCGGCGGGGCTCACTCGATAGCGGCCGCTCCATTCCCAGTATCGCGCGCGTTTTCGAATGCGCAGAAGATTTTTTGGAGATAGGCGATCGTATCCCCGGTGGCATCCGCGAGGTCCGGGGCGGCATCCGCTGAAATCGATAGTTTCCCGTCGTCGCTCCGATGCACCCACCCCTTTCTCTGCAAGACGAGAACTTTTCGGCGCACGGTTTCTCTTGGGATGCCGCTGTAATCCGCGATAGACTGGATGTTGATTGCATATTGAGATCGCCGATCCTCAGCGCGCGTCGCGAGATCTTCCAAAGACACGAGTTGCGGATTCCAGTTCTCGGGCCGGGTCCGCTCTCCGATGACCGCCAGCACGAGGAGCAGATCGAGATCGCCATCGAAACGTGCGCGAAACTGCGTCAGAAGACGTGTGAAGGCTGAGACATGCACCGGCCAGATTTCCCCGAAATTCTCCCGAATGAAATCGCGTTCCTTGCGTGATCCGGTCTGCATCTGCGCATCCTCATCGCTGCCTCGCCCATTTTGGGCACTGTTCCTCTTGAAGGATAACGCGATCACGGTAGCGTGAGTACTGAGCGGTGTGATCTTTGTTCCGCGGGTATGAGTTGGTGCGCGATGAAGGCTGATATCCAGGTCTCTTCTGCTCGTGCTCGACGCGGAGTTGCGTCGGCCCTGACGGCGACATCTATCGCCTTGGCGTCCATCACAGCAGCCAGCGCACAGGATCGAGATCCGACGATACTCTACGAGGGTAACGGCACGACGGTGCGCACACATCTGCAAGCAGGTGTGAACGCGGTCAGCGAGCAGAATCTTTTCTGGGATTTCGCCGACAGCTTCGCGCCGGGTGCAGGTTTCAATGCGGACAAGAATTGGCTCGAGTTCTACATCAAGCCCGGTGTGAGCTTTGAAAAGACGCTCGACTCAGGACAAGTCTTCTACGGAAAGCTCTCGGCGGTCGCGTCTTACACTCTCGGCACCGACGCCTATGACTATGGAGATACCGGGCGCACGACGATCGAGGAAGCCTATCTCGGCCTGCGTATGCAGCAAACCGAGGGTATGGGCTTCGATTTTTCGCTTGGCCCGCGTGAATTGAAGCTCGGCACCGGCATGCTCATCGCCAACGGTGGCTCGAGCGGTTTCGAGCGTGGTGCACTGAAGTTCGGGCCGCGCAAGGCCTGGGAAATGGCCGCGATCGGAAAGATCACGCAAGGCGCGTTCGCGGCAACCGCGTTCTATATCGACCCGAACGAGCGCCCCGCGAGTGACGGGCATAACAGGCTCGCCGGTCTGGATATGCGCTTTGACGATCCGCGCGGGGGGTATCTCGGGCTTACCTATGTCAATGTGGTCAATTCCGACTCCGCCTATATCCAGGCGGCCCCCGGAGGTCTTGGCGCGCCGGTGATCCTGCCCGGTGCTCGCGACGGAACGAATGCGTTCAACCTGTATGCACGCACCAATCCGTTTTCCGGCGCATTCGAGAACTGGGTCGCCTCGGCGGATTTTGCCTATGAGTGGAATGACCGGATTGATCTGGCCGCCTGGGCCGGGCGCGTCCAGCTTGGCTATACCTTCGCGGATTTGCCTTGGTCGCCGACGCTGACCTATTCCTACCAGAGTTTCTCCGGGGACGATCCGAACACGGCCCGGCTCGAACGCTTCGATCCGCTTTATTACGAGGGCTCTCCAAGCGCCTGGGCGACCGGTTCGAAATCCTCGATGGTGTTCATCAATTCCAACGTTCAGGCGCATGGGCTCTCGCTGAAGCTTCAGCCGACCCGTCAGGACAGCGTGACGCTCCGCTATGCACATATCCGGGCGAACGAGCTGAACAGCCCGATCCAGTTCGGACAGGCGACCCGGCTCGATACGACAGGTGCGACGGCGAATGTGCTCTCGGGCGTCACGAACGCGCATCTCTCCGATGACGTCTTTCTTGAATACAGCCGCATCATCAACCGAAACACCTTCCTGACCGCAGGGGTCAGCGTCTCGATCCCGGGCAAGGGGATCAAGAACGCCGTGCCGGGCAAGGTGCCCAATTGGACCGGAGGCTTCCTCAATGTCGTCGTCAATTTCTAAACGGATCGTGCAGACTGCCACCCTGGTCACGACGCTTTGTCTGGCATCTGCGGTCTTCGCCCAATCCACGCCGCTTTCCGCGCAGGATTCCGACCCGCGGGTCATGGGCTGGATGCAGGGCTTTCCGCCGGCCGCCGACAAGCTGATTACCCAGCCCGATTCCAATTTCTTCAGCTTCCCGAAGCTGCGCTGGTCGGTCTGCCACCTGCGGGAATTTCTTCCGACCGAGGAGATCAGCCGCGGCCTCGGGGCGCCGATCCCACTGCGCTATCCCTCGCCGCCCCGTTTCGCCGATCTGCGCCAGGAGATCGACGCACTGAGCTTCACGCCCCTGAATTCGGACACGGCGATGACATGGGAGCAATCGCTCTATGCCAATTACACCGACGGGATTTTGATCCTTCATGAAGGGGAGGTCGTCTACGAACGGTATTTCGGCTGCCTCGACGAGACCGGGAAACACGCGGCGATGTCGATGACGAAATCCGTCACTGGGCTTCTGGGCGAAATTCTGGTGGCCGAGGGCAAGCTCGACGATACGCTGCTGGTGCGCGACATCATCCCCGAGATCGGTGACAGCGCCTTTGCCACCGCCACCGTCCGGCAGGTGATGGATATGACGACCGGGGTGAAATACTCCGAGGATTACTCGGATCCGAATGCCGATATCTGGCAATACTCCGCCGCGGCGAGCCCACTGCCCAAACCCGAGGGCTACACCGGCCCCAACGGCTACTGGGAATATCTCCAGCAGGTGAAGCCCGACGGCGAACATGGCGCGGCGTTCCACTACAAGACGATCAATTCCGACATGTTGGGCTGGATCATTAGCCGGGTTACGAACACCTCGGTGACGGAGCTTGCCTCGGAACGACTCTGGCAGCCCATGGGGGCGGAACAGGACGCCTATCAGACGGTCGACGCCAAGGGCGTGCCTTTCGCGGGGGGCGGCATTTCGGCAAGCTTGCGCGACTTAGGCCGGCTCGGGCAGGTCATGCTCGACGCGGGCGAGTTCAACGGCAAACGGCTCTTCCCCGCTTCGGTGGTGGAGCATATTCGCATGGGCGGAGACCCCGCGAAGTTCAGCGGCTTCCCGACGATCCCGAACGGCAGCTACACGAGCCAGTGGTGGGTCTTTCACAACGATCACGGCGCGTTTGCGGCGCGAGGGGTTCATGGCCAGACGATCTATGTCGATCCGACGGCCAAGATGGTCCTGGTGCGGTTTGCCTCCTATCCGCAGGCCCAGAATGGCTTCATCGATCCGACGTCGCTTCCCGCCTATCAGGCCGTCGCGGAGTATCTGATGACACGGTGAGGGAGTGCGTCGCGCTGACGACACAGGACTGTGCGCTCTCTTCGCGCTGCGGACCTTCGTGGCTCGCTCAACGAATGACGGCTATCCGCCCAATAAGCGGCATGTCAGCCGATTTAGCCACCAGCTCGATCAGCGGTCTGCTAGTGCGCGTGATACCGCGCTGCTGGTCGAAAGTGCGCCGGTGGTGGGTCGTGCGCTCTCGGATCCCGAACAAGGATAGGCGGAACTGCACAATCCGTTGTGGCCGCGGAAGGCTACGCCCTTCCAGAGCGCTGCCAATGCACCACCGAGATTTATCGCGAGACGCCCTAACCACTGACCGAAATCCGCAAGATCAGCGGGTCGCCTGCTGACACGCGTTCGACCGATGCGCTTGACAGTCGCGCCAGGGCACCGCTTAGCATCGCGTCATGTTCGGTTTTCGCGACATCGAGATCATCCGCTCCGTGGTGCGCTACGGCGGCTTCCGCGCGGCGTCCGATGCTACGGGACTCGCTCAATCGGCGATTTCGCGGCGGATCCGGCATCTCGAGGACCGAATGGGGATCACCATCTTCGAGCGCGACGGACGCGGCGTGCGGCTCAGCGCGACGGGGCGGCGGCTTGTCGACGAGGCGGAGGTTCTGATTGCGCAGCGCGATCGGATCCTGAGTGAGCTGACCCATGGCGTGATGGCGGGGGTCGTGCGGCTCGGCGTGGCGGAGACGATGACCCACCTCTCGCATCTCATCGTCGCTGGCTGGACCGGGCGCGACGCCGATGCCATCGCCCACCACATCGAGGAACTGGCGGCGCTTTGGGTCCCCGCGCCTTCGGCCACACCGCTTTACTATCGCGTGGCGGCGCAGCTTCTGACGCAAGCCCCGGTGCTTGAGGCGGTAGGGAACGAGACTTCGGGCGAGGTCGAACCGCTGATCGTCGCTGTCGAGGGCCGCACCTATCTCGGGCTGGCCTCGGACCATACTGACCGCGCGCTTGAAGCGCATTCGGTAGCGCTGTCGAAACAGGTCTGCGCCAAGCCCTGCGCGTCCGAGCTGTGGTCGTGGGAGAGTGTCTCCGACCACCTCGAAGAGATCGTGCTGCGCAGCTGGATCGAAGAGGGGGGCGAGTGGGTGCCGTATCAGGAAGGCACGCTCGCCGCGATCCGCCCTCTGACCGATCTGATTGCGGGTGCCGATCTTGCCGATCTGGCCGATGACGGCCCTGTCGCGATGCTCTGCGGCACGTTCGGCGCGAAGGGAGGGGTGCGTCCGGCGGCCCGTTTTCGTATGCAGATGGAAGATCCGCGCAGCGGGCGCGTGATCACCCATGAATACGAGACGCGCAATCTGCCGGAGGTCGCATGACATCACCATTTCTAATCAAGGTCGAAACTGCCATCTCCAAGGTCGAGGCTTTGCCAGAGTCGGAGCGACGCGCGATCTTCACCGAGTTCGCCCCGGCGCGCATCCGTGCCGAGGCGGAGGCACTAGAGGCGCGCCACGAGGCGGGCGAGGAGATGCCGCTTTTTGGCACGCTGGTTTCGGTGAAAGATCTCTATGACGAGGCCGGGCAGGTCACGAGCGCAGGCTCGCGTCTGATGCAGGACCGCGCGCCGGCAGAGGCGGATGCGGTCTCGGTCGCGCGGCTCAAGGCGGCGGGGGCGCTGATGTTCGGGCGGTCTTCGATGTCCGAATTCGCCTATTCCGGGGTGGGTCTCAACCCGCATCACGGCACCCCCTCGGGCGCGCTGGTGGCGGGCGGGATGCCCGGAGGCTCAAGCTCGGGCGCGGCGGTCTGCGTGGGCCTCGGGATCACCGATGCCGCGATCGGCACGGATACCGGCGGCTCGCTGCGCATCCCGGCGGCGGCGAACGGCATCTGGGGCTATAAGCCCAGCCAAGGGCTCATCGACGATACCGGGGTGCATCCGCTCGCCCCGACCTATGACGTGGCGGGGCCGATGGCGCGCGATCTTGGCTTGCTGCGGCAGATGGTGGATGTGATGGCGGGCGCGCCGCTTTCCGCGGCAGAAGACGGCCCGCTGCGCTTCGTGGTGCCCGAAGGCGCCTTCACCAATGGTCTGTCCGACGAGGTCGCGGCGCTGTTCGAGGCGGAGAAAGCCCGGATCGCAGGTCTCGGCCATGAGATCGTGCCGGTCGACATGACGGAAATCGCAAAGGCGGTCGTGCTCAACAAGATTATCGTCGCCGTCGAAGCGCTCGAGATTTACCGCGACGATTTGGAAAAGCTCGAAGTGGTGGGTGATCCGCGCGTGCTGTCGCGCATCCGTTTCGCGCTCACGCTTACGCCTGAGGAAATCGAGAAAGCCTATGCCGCGCGCGCTGATATCGTCACGCTTTTCGAACGGCTGATGGAGCCTTTCGATGCGCTGCTGAGCCCGACGCTGATGCGCCTGCCGCCCAGCATTGCCGAGGTCGAAGCCGAATTCGATCGCCTCAATGTCGAGATGCTGCGTAACACCTCGTTGATCAACCTCGTGGATGGCTGCGCGATAGCGATGCCGACGCCAGGCTTGGATCCAGCCTATTCGATGACGATGCTGGCTGCGCCGAAAGGGGCGGATGCGCGTGTGCTTGCCATCGCGGAGCAAGTGGCGGGATGAGTGATGCGCTCCACGCGTCGTTTCGCGGACCGGCTGGAGGCTGACCTGCCCTCGGGGGGCGCGGAAATCGCTGCGGCGCGGGTCTCCGTGCTGCTGCGCTTCGATCCGCTGGGTGTAGACCGCGAGCAGCTAGGGGTCGTTGAAGCGGCTCGCCGATGAGATCGCGCAGGGTCCGCTGGAGATGCCGGACCCCGCCCGGCGTTGGACGATCCCGGTCGCTTTTGAGGGCGACGACTGCCCGCAACTGAGAGATGTCGCAAGGGCGACTGGCCAGAGCGAAGCGGCGACGATCCGGGAGAACTGCGCAAACGACCTGAGGGTTCTCACCATCGGTTTTGCTCTTGGCCAGCCGTATATCGGGCTGCTTGTCCGGGGAGGGCCTCCTTGGGAACGTCTTCATTTTAATCAGTACGACGCATTTGCGGAGAGTTGCCAATTGGTTCTAGTTGATCCACGTGATGTTTCACGGCGATGTCCTGTGGCGATTTCGCTTTCAAGAGGTTCGGCCTGACCTGCCACTGAACTTTCATCCAGCCGCGACCGGAGCCCGGTTGGTGTTGATCCGCACCCCAGAGCTCTACCGCCCTTAGGCAGAGTTTCCCGGCTTTGCTCAGGGTGACGGGCTGGTGACGCCC
>NZ_NBOA01000011.1:0-31744 GCF_002213235.1 Thioclava sp. F34-6 | reverse complement strand
CAATTCGCCGCTCTGGCCGCATAAGTCAGTATGTCCAGTGGCTTCGCCGGCACGACGTCAAAGTTTGCGACAAAACCCAGCCGATCACTCCATTCACGAAAACCCTGGCTATCCGGCGGGGGTGGAAAGCTCACTTCGTAGGGCAAATAAGGTCAATGATGGAATCGTTTGACGGCGCCGCCGCCACTTGAATCTCTTTCCACTGGTTCCATTTCAGGCCGCTTGCCACCTTGTCGGAAAGCACTGCCGCGGTCGCGGAACCCAAGCAATCTGAAAGCCCGGACGAATGGCATAGTTCCGTGAAGAAATCTGCGGTCCGGTAGGACATGAAAATGACGCACTTGATACTCCGCCTGCTTATCAAGTCCTGAGTTGCTTCAGACAGGGTCTGCGCGGGTTCGGCTTTGTAGACGACGACACGTCGAGCCTTGTAGCCCCGACAGACTAGATCTTGCGCGATGTCTGCGGTAACGTTCTGTCCACTCAGGTAGGTGATCGTCCCATCCGTTGGCCTGACTTCTTTCAGGATGAGATGGAGAAGGCTTTTTGCGTCACCGTCTGCTTGAAAGGTCCGCGAGAATCCCGCCTGGCGTAGCGGCGCAGCCGTTCCCGCCCCAACGGCATAGATCGGTGTGGTCGTCTTCAGAAAGCCCGCGTTGACGATATACAAAGATGCAAAGGTGGACGTAACAACGAAAATATCGGCTCCGCGGAACGCGTCTGTGTTCGGGCCTGCCGAAGACACGTTCAAGATCGGTTCAACTGAAACCTTGCATCCTCTTTGTTCCAGACAAGGCCGCATGAGTTCGGCTTGGAAGGATGGTCGCGTGAGCAGAACATGCATGCAGAGTGCGCCTTTCTTTCGGATATTTTCGCTCCACGGGCACTTGGTAACACCAGACCTCTGGTGCCCGGTGCTCCTGTGTTCTGATCATGCCAGCAATCGCGAAGAACGCCAATGAACGAGGTGTCACAGGCCCGCCGATAGTGCGACGTCGAAGTCGATCTGATTGACACAACCAATTTGACTGCCTAATTCTGGAGGTATGTTGGAACATGCAGATCATTATCGTTTTCTTCTGCTGAACCGCCCGCTTCCCCGGGCGGTCTAGGCGCGTTTACGCCTGCTGCACCCCCGGGGCCTCCTCAAGTTTCAATGATGAGCACGCGGCCGCGATGGCCATGGGGGAAGTCATGTCCAATATCCACGAACTTCGGTTTTCTACTTTTGAGAAACGGCTTAACGGTCAAAAATGGCCTCGCGAGTGTTCGCTAGTTCCAGAAACTGACTATAACAGGCTGAAGGCATATCAGAAGCAATGCGATGAGCCACAAGACCGTGCTGAGATTATGCTATCATATATTATTCGACACAAGTTGATGACACTGAAACCGGTCAAGAACCTTTACGCAGCGCATATGGTAACGAACGGTCGTCAATTCCAATACGTTATTGACCAAGGTCCGGTTCAGGATGGCTTGCTCGTCCATCGGGCTCGATGGGGGCAGGGCACGAGGGGCATACCTGCATATTCGATCTTGGGCGTAACCCTCATCGGGATGTTGGTCGGTCAACGTGCGCCCTTGCTGTGCGAAAATGGAGCTATTCGATCCGTTACGGTTTCGCGCGTAATCCAGGCAATCTGAAATCTCCTGACAGACCTGACCCAGACCGACGGGGCCGTCTGCTTCCCGCGCGGCTGCATTTTTTCACATAAGGAGCGGCCACCATGGCACCGCAAGAACTTACACAGTAGCGTAGTCGTCGGACACAAAATCCGAAGATTATCATCAGTGCCGATGATCTTGACCATCTGGAAGCGCTGGCAGAAGGCGGGATAGCGCGCAAAGCCGATCCGGCGGAGCGTGCTGGAAGACCTTGGCCGCGAAAATCCTGCGTACGGCGAAGTTCGCCGGCGAATGTGGCCGCGATCGGAAACAGGGTCACGTATACTGATGAATTATCTGGGAGATAAAGAACCGTGACGCTTGTCTATCCCGAGGATGCAGATATCGCGCAGGCAAGATTTCCGTCATGACGCCGATCGGGGTAGCGCTTCTTGAATCGCCCGAAGGCACATCGTTTCATTAGGACACCCGTGCGGAACAGCGCAGAACGTTAACCATTGAAATCGGTCCCGTAACCTCTCGGAAATAGCGAATCCTGACTGTCGCTCTGTCGTCTCTGGCAGGGAGAGAGCGTTTGTTTCACTCTGCACTGAATATGGTCCACAAGGGAACCGGATATGTCAAAGGTTTCAACTACACGCGTCGACAAGCTCTTGTCTTCGATGGGCTATGGCACACGCAAGGACATCGCGCAGTTGGCACGCTATGGTGGTATTGTCTTCGACCAGGAAGAGATATTGGACGCCGCCGTTCGCATCCCTATCAGTGCGGATCTGCCAAGCCGTATGAATGTCGCGGGAAAGGCGCTCGATCCGCTTGCAGGCATGGTCGTTTTGATGAACAAACCTGTAGGGGTAACCTGTTCGCACAAGGAGGCGGGCGCACTTGTCTATGACATCTTGCCCGCACGTTGGCGGCGCCGCGATCCCGCGATTTCAACCATTGGCCGTTTGGATAAACAAACATCAGGCCTGCTGCTGCTGACCGATGATGGTAACCTTCTGCACCGGATCAGCAGCCCAAAAAATCAGATCAGCAAGGCCTATCGCGCCATACTAGCACGTCCACTCGACGGTAAAGAAATAGCACTGTTTGCGTCGGGTACTCTCACGCTCAAGGGCGAAGACAAACCGCTGGCGCCAGCGGTGCTGGAAATCATATCGGATAACGAAGCCCTGATTACCGTGACGGAAGGCCGATACCATCAGGTTCGCCGTATGTTCGCCGCTGCGGGCAATTTCGTCGAAACCCTTCGACGTGAACGTCTGGGCAATCTTTGCCTGCCAGACAGCCTCGACCCCGGGGAGTGGAGGCTGCTTGGCAAAGAAGAGATCGCCCTGGTCTTCCGATAGTTTCCTGATTGGCTCAGATCACCCCACGCATACGCATCGCTTCGGCAACCTGCATGAAACCGGCGATGTTGGCGCGTAGGACATAGGGTCGACCCATTAATCGGCTTGCGACTACCTTGCCGGCGTAATTCACGCTGCCTGACAGATGAGGGCATGCAACCTTTTCTGGCTGAGCGACGAGCTGATGGCGAGGCTGCGGCCGTTCTTTTCAAAGAGCCATGGCAAACCGCGGGTCGATGATCGGCAGGTCTTGAGCGGTTTAGTCTTTATCAATCGTAATGAATTGCGTTGGTCCGATGCGCCGCCAGAGTATGGCCCGCCGAAGAGCCTCTACTACCGATGGAAGCGCTGGAGCGACATTGGTGTTTTCGCCCGGATGATGGAGGGGCTTGCTTCCGAGGCCGCCGACCGAAAGACAGTGATGATCGACGCCACCTATCCCAAGGCGCACCGCACGGCTTCGAGCCAGCGTTTGAAAAAGGGGGCGTGGCAGGCTGATTGCGCGGAAGAAGGGTGGCATGAACACCAAGTTGCAAACCGTCACGGACGCGAACCGCCGCCCGATCAAGTTCTTCATGACAGCGGGCTAGGTCAGCGACTACACCGGTGTGGCGGCCCTGCTGAGTAGCCTGCCCGAGGCCGAATGGCTGTTGGCCGACTGGTATCGTGAAGCCTTGCAGGACAAGGGCATCAAGCCCTGCATCCCGGGCCGGAAATCCCGAGGCATGCCCGTCAAATATGACAAGCGCCGCTAAAAGCGGCGCAACCGTATCGAGATCATGTTCGGCAAGCTCAAGGACTGGCGCCGCGTTGCGACCCGCTACGACAGGTGCCCGAAGGTCTTTCTGTCCGCCGTAGCCCTCGCCGCAACTGTCATCTTCCAGCTTTGAAAATTAACGATTCTGGAGCCTATGCAACAAATGAATTCTGTCAATTGTCCCTACCAGGGTGCGGCGAAGTGGCACCACTATGAGAGTTGGTTCTCACTGCTGCGCGACAATCGAACCGAGGTCAGCGATCTCCGTTGGCGGGGCATCATCCGTGAGCCTCGTCCGCCTCTGATGGCGTCAGTGCCAGAAAGTCGCAGACTGCGTCTTCCTCTTGATAAACACACGTGGAATGCCGATATCTCAGTCATGACCGTGTTCCGTCTTCATACGAGGTTCCTGCTAAACGCAGGAAACACACTGAACCGCCGGTAGCCCCCGGGCGGGATCAGGCCGCTTGCCGGTCCGCGCCTCGGGGTCTTCTCGATCTCTTACAGATCAGTCGAAGTGGCAAACGCGCCAATCTGGCCGGAAGATCACGCCTGTGCGGGTCGCCCGGCTGACGTGGTGCGTGCGTCTCGGTTCAGTTTTTTCCGTCATGGAGCATGACATGCACCCCCACGTCTTCAAATCCAATACCCATCACTTCCCACCCCCTCGAGCGGCCAGTCCGCGCAAACGCAAACCCGGAGCATTTCGACGTTGGCTCCGGACCACATTTCTCCAATGGCAACGCCGGAAGATGATCGAAACTCTTCGAGGCATGGACGATCGCCTGCTGCGCGACATCGGGATTGATCGCAGTGATATCCCGCGCGTCGTCAATGGTCTCATGGATCGTGAACTGAGCATGCGTCCATTTTCTTCGAATGTGCAGGTCGATGCGCGGTGGCGCGGCGGCCGAGCGGCATAGTCGGGCCAATTCTCGAGAACCCGCACCACGGTACTACCGTGGTGCGCAGCCTTCGCCGTGTAGTGGCTCTCCATTCAAAGATGAAAAGGAGTGACAAAATGATGATTTGCAAGGCAGATTTCGAAGAACTGTTTCCGGAGCTTTTCAGGCCAAGTGACATGGAGAGGTCGGTCGCTGAGCCGAGCGCCAAATGCCTGGCGCGGTGGGAAGACGATGGTGGTCGCACGACATCGACAAACATCATCCCGCTGCCACACCGCCGGCCGATGCAGGAAGCTCGACGTGGCTTAAACTTCGAGGTGCGTAGTAGGTGACCCCCTGACGTCGAAGTCCGCCTCGTGGGCCTCGTCAACAATTCGCCTTCTTCACCTTTGCGGGATCTGTGCATCCTTGTCCGTTCCAATACCCGCCCGGTCTCGAAGATTGACGGGGTGCTCCCAAAGACTAAGGTCTCCGCATGGTCACGCACGAAAACCTTTTTCGGTTTCTGCTTCTGAACCGCCCGGGTCCCCGGGCGGTCTGCGCATAAGCGCGTCTTCGACCACCCGGGGTTTTCTCACATCCTTGCATCTGAGAACGCGGGCTTTACCGCTCCGGGAGACATATCATGACCATTACCAGGATCACCCACCTGCCTACCGGCAGTGACTTTCGATCGCTCTTTGAACGCTCCGCTGTCGAGACAGGCTTTCTTCTAACTGTCGACGACCGGCTCGGTATTGAGCGCCTGCTCCGCCATCGCGGAACCAGGAATTCGCCAAACCCACCTCTTCTAAATGGGCTGCTGCGCCACAAGCTGCGGATCTCGCGCGGAACTCCCGAGCCGGCCTCGCCTGATCTCGTCGTGGCGGGATCCCATGTCACCTACATGATCAGTGGTGAGGGCGCTCGCAGCGGCGTGCTTTCCATGAATCCCGTACTGGTCCCGGGACATATCCTCGTTGCTTCATTGCTTGGAGCCACCCTGATCGGAATGCGAAAGCTGCAGAAGGTTCCGCTCCTGCGGGACGACGGTCAGATCGGAGTCGTTGTCGTGCTGGATGTGCGTCCGACTCCGGACCACGCCGCGGCCTGATGCTTTGATCCGTCCATGACGGGTCGGGGACTAAGACCACCCATAACTCACTCACACCACAAGCAGATTCAAAGGAAACCACTATGAGCAAACAACGCTCCACCTCTTCCGGCACCGGCCGGAGGCCCAGGGTAGTCATAAGCGCCGACTGCCTGGGAAGGCTCGAGGCACTTGCCGAGGGCGCGATCCAGCGTAATCCGGACCTTGCCGACCGGCTGCTCGGCGAAATCGGCCAGGCTCGTATCGTTCCGGCGTCGAAACTCCCGAAGAACGTGGTAGCGATCGGTCGTGCGGTCACATATCGCGACGAAACGACCGGCCAGGAAAAAACTGTAGCGCTAGTCTATCCCGAAGACGCCGACATCGCATGCGGGCGGATCTCGATCCTGACACCGATCGGGGTTGCCCTGATCGGACTGGCAGAGGGCGCATCGCTCCACTGGGATACCAGGGATGGAAAGCGGCGGGTTCTTACCGTGCTCCACGTCGCGTCCCAGGATGCCCCCGAAGGTCTGGAGGCACAATGAACGGACATTCCCTGGGCGCTGCCGAAGCCCATGCTCTGCCCGGAAGGAGCCGCTCGATGCGCTGACGAAGCCACGCCACTCCTTCCGGGATATCGGCAATCGCCGCTTCGGCGTCTTTTCTTCCTGTTGAAAGAGGGGCTCATGAATCGTCACCTTCCGCTTGCCTGCCCGTCCTGCAAGGCGTCGCTTCCCCGGGCTGCCGCCCATCGGTGTCCCAGCTGTCGGCACATTCTCGGGGGCAATACCCCCACTATCCGAATTGCCTGTCGTCTTTGTGGCTCCGCCGTCGAGCGACATGCCGGCGCTGCCGTGACCTGCCTCCTGTGCCGGTCTCGCCGACCATCGCGGCACCAGAAACAGGGCTACTGACATGAGACTTCTCTCTTATCTCCGTCGGCTGATGTGGCCTTCCGTTCTGCTTCTTGTCGCCGCCGGTCTGGTATTCTTCGACCAGGTTCTTGAGCGGATACGATTATGGGAAGCAATCGCGCAACGTCCCGCCACTCAAGGCCGATTTTGTCCCATGTCGTTCCTGACGATGGATGATGTCAACTATTTCGACGGGCTGATCGTCATCTACGAACTGAGCAATGTCGCGCTAATGCACGAGATTTATATCGAAAACTATCTCGCTTCGACGGAAAAATACGGCGTGTGACCTGCCACGGGATTTTTCCTCCACCATCGATTAGAGTCCGACCCAACTTGAGGACGGACAATGAAGCGAACGAGATTCACGGACGAGCAGATCATCGGCATCCTGGCCGAACACGAGGCAGGCGCGAAGTGCGCGGACTTGTGCCGCAAGCACGGCATGTCGGAAGGGACCTTCTATAACTGGAAGGCGAAGTTCGGCGGCATGACGGTGCCGGAGGCAAAGCGGTTGAAGACGCTCGAAGACGAGAACGCCAAGCTGAAGAAGCTGCTGGCCGAGCAGATGCTGGACCTGGCGGCGATGAAGGAACTGGTTTCAAAAAAGTGGTAACGCCTGCCTTGAAGCGCGAGGCGGTCGCGCATCTGAAGGCCCAGTTCGGGCTCTCGGAACGGCGGGCGTGCCGGATTGCCGGGGCGGATCGCAAGATGGTCCGCTACCAGACGCAGCGTGCGCCGGACACGGTGCTGCGCGGGCGGTTGCGGGAGCTGGCCAACGAGCGTCGGCGGTTCGGCTATCGGCGGCTCTTCGTGCTGCTGCGGCGCGAGGGAGAAGCCTCGGGGATCAACCGGATCTACCGGCTCTACCGCGAAGAAGGCCTGACGGTGCGCAAACGAAAGGCACGGCGCAAGGCTATCGGGACGCGAGCCCCGATCCTGGTCGAGGCGCGGCCCAATGCCCGCTGGTCGCTGGGTTTCGCTACGCGGACCTTCGGTTCGTCCACGACCAGTTCGCCAGCGGCCAGCGCTTCCGAGTGCTCAACGTGGTCGACGATGTTACCCGGGAGTGCCTCGCCGCCATCCCGGACACTTCGATTTCGGGGCGCCGGGTGGCGCGCGAACTGACGGCTCTGATCGAGCGCCGCGGCAAGCCGGGAATGATCGTCAGCGACAACGGCACGGAACTGACCTCGAATGCCATCCTGCGGTGGTGTTCCGAGCACCGGATCGAATGGCACTACATCGCGCCGGGCAAGCCGATGCGAGACACGGTTTCGTGGAGAGTTTCATGTATAGACGGCCCCGCGGGCGCAAGTGTTTTGAACGTGATCTTCATCGACCGGTGCGTTCATGTATTCGGCCTGTTCCCGCAGCCTTATACATGACTGCTGGCCCTGATGGTGTCCGCGGATCGAGGCCTCATCAACGGGACGCGTTTTGGCGCGCTTAAAACTCTTTGGGCTTTCTCGATCCTCAGCTCTGCCGATTTGCCATCACGCTGTTATTGCACTTGTGCCATCTCATTGTTCGTTAGTTTGTTGATCCTTCACGGCTGAGCGCTCCGGAACACTTCTCCGGTAGAGAGCATCGCCCATATCGTCCGCGCCAGCTTGTTTGCGACCGCGACAGCAACAACCATGGGTCGGCGCCGCTCCAGCAAAGCCTCGATCCACGGACCATCTACGCGGGAGCGGGCCTTTGGATACCGCACCACAGTGCGCGCTCCCAGGACCAGCAGATGGCGAAGATACCGGTCACCTTGTTTGGTGATTCCACCGAGCCTGTGTTTGCCCCCCGATGAGTTTTGTCGCGGCGTCAGTCCAAGCCAGGCAGCAAACTCCCGCCCTGATCGAAACGCCGAGGGGTCTGGGATAGTCGCTGCAAAGGCCGTCGCGGTAATCGGCCCGATCCCCGGTATGGTCGCAAGCAAGCGACAGATAGAATTGGTTTTGTGGATCTCCGCCAACCGGATGTCTATACTATCGATCTGCCGATTCAGCGCATCCAGTTGCCCGACGAGAGCATCCAAAGCGAAGTACGCATCCTCCGGTAGATCCTCTCGTAGCTCGTCCAGCTTTGCGACGAGGGCATCGACCCGGTGCCTACCCTGTGGGACGATAACTCCATACTCAGCCAAATGCGCCCGGAAAGCACAAGCTGCCATCGTTCTCTGTCGGACCAGAAGCCCTCGGGCTCTGTGCAGCATCAGAAATGCCTGATCTTCGCGCGATTTGATCGGGACAAAGCGCATGTTGGGACGGGTAACCGCTTCACAAATGGCAGCCGCATCAGTGGCGTCATTCTTCGCGCCCCGTCGCACGAAGGGTTTTACGTAACCTGGAGGAATGAGACGAACGTCATGGCCGACCCTCTGCAACTGCCGAGCCCAGTTGTGGGCAGTTGCACACGCCTCAATGCCAATCAGGCAAAGGGGTAGTGATTCGAAGTAAGGCATAAGCTCACGACGCGTAAGTCGCTTGCTGTCGAGCGTTCTGCCGGACGCGTCGGCGACATGGACGTGAAACACGTTCTTGGCCAGATCAAGGCCCACGGTAGCTGGGTTCATGGGAATGCTCCTTCTGCAAAGTAGGACCAGTATACGGTCCCTTCTCAGGAGCGGGGCCGTCTTCCCCATCAACGGGCGGATGCGGGACGAGTTGCTCAACGAGACCATGTTCCGCAATCTGGCCCATGCGCGGATCGTGATCGCCGCCTGGGCTGCCGACTACAATACCGAACGCCCGCACTCGGCCTTGGACTACCAGACACCGGCTGACTACGCGCGGGCCCTGACCTCCGCAATCGCCCGCCCCGCTGCGCGAAATGCTGGATTCGCGATCGTCTCGATTGTACGCTCGATCATAACGCGTAGTTTGCCAAGGGCTAATGGGATGAACTGCCTTCCCACCAACCTGCTGCTATCATTGCGGGCGTAGGTGGAGAGATGAGCATCTGATGGACATCAAGGTTGGGTCGGAGTCTAATCGATGGTCGAGGTTAAGTCCCGTGGAAGATATTTCGTTCTCGATCAGGCCACCTATTCCACATCACGGATATAAAGAGCACCGCTATGAAACACGGAGCTTTTGCTAGGGGCTTCTTCGTTATTTCTGTAGACATTTGATCAGCGCTGCTATGGTCAAAACCACCAATACCAGAATTAGAAGGCCGAAAAGCCAACCGATCACCATTTCGAAACTCATTTCATTTTCCATGTCACTCGAGTCCACTGTTTCGTTCTCATGATCGTCGGTCGACGCGCGGGGACGCACCCGGCTATTCGGGACTGACGTCGGCGGGGCGCACTAATCTGGTGCGAACTCCACCGCGAATGAGGGCGGAGACGAGAATATCCCGATGCCGCGCCCGTCGTTGTCTTCCATCACGCTGGGATCTCTCGAACGGCTTTTTGGTGTGCGGTCAGCACAGCGGATGAAATACGCGGTGCCTCGAGTGAGAGCCGGCGTCACAGTTCGAGCGTGCGTCGAATGGCACCCACTCCCCACAGCAGCAGGCCAGTGGTTAGCGCGCTGATCCCAACGCTGTGCGCCCATGGCCCCGCAATGCCCGTGTCGCCGAAGGTGAAGAGGGTGATTCCGGCCAACGAAAGCCCGAGCCCAGCCATGAGGCGACACTCTCCCGGGGTCGGGCACGGCCTTCGCCCGTCATTGCTCTCATCCTTCGGCGCGGCGGGTTCGCTCCCCGTCACGCTGTTCGCTCCGTTCAAATCGCTGTTTCTCATGGCCTTACGAACCTCCTTTCGAGACACTCTTTCAGCGCGACGTCAGTCGCATAGATCCACAACGCGGGTCGGGCGGGCGGCGAATTCTGACCAATTCGCGGCTTCGAAGGCTGCCCACCGGTCCGGGGCGTGTCGGAGCCTGCGGCGGAGTTCGAGGCTCGGCGCAGATTTCGGACTCGTCAGGCCCCGGCAACTTCTCCCACGCCACGCATTGCGGCCAGACGCGATCCACGAGAGGCTGTCGACTGCCGGAAACCCCTCCGGCCCGGTAAGCTCGTCTAATTCATATGCCGGTGATCTTCCGGTTGTCCGCGAGATGCGCGGGTTCAAGTGTCGCGCGATTCATCATATTGGGAAAGCGAATATAAATGCGATATGATATTTGAAAATACGATGCATGGGGCCTCTATGAACATTGAACATGCCCGAACTTTCCTTGCCGTCGCTGATACCGGCAGCTTCGTCGCGGCCGCCGAAAGGCTTCACGTTACCCAGTCAACCGTGAGCGCCCGCATCCGGACACTCGAAGATCAGTTAGGCACCAGACTTTTCACTCGCAACAAGGCCGGCGCGGCGCTGACTGCGGGCGGTGGCCGGTTCTTGAAGCATGCAGCGCAGATGGTGCGAGCCCTCGAACGCGCGCGGCACGACGTCGGCCTGCCTGGACAATTCCGCGCGCGTGTCGTCATCGGGGCTCGCTTCGGCCTGTGGGAAGGGCTGATGATGCACTGGTTCGCCAATATCCAGCGGTCCCATCCTAGGGTTTCGTTTCATTCCGAAATCGGCTTCGAGCCGGAACTGATGCAGGCGCTGGTCGACGGGCGGATGGATATCGGAGTTATGTTCACCCCGCAGCGCCGGCCGATGCTCGAGCTCCTACCATTGCTTACTGAACAGCTGGTGCTTGTCTCCACCGAACCGACCGCTAGCATGCAGCCTGACGGCTATATCCATGTCGAGTGGGGCCCGGAATTCGACAATCAGTTCCGCGCTGGCTTTCCGGAGTTTCCCGGTCCTGCACTCTCGGCCAATATCGCCTGGCTCGGCCTTCAATATCTCAAGTTCAATGGAGGCAGCGGCTATTTTCCCCGGCGTCTGGTCGAACACCAGATCGATAGCGGCGCCCTGTTCCCGGTGCCCGGTGCGCCGGTGTTCGAATTGCCGGCGTGGATCGTGATCCGCGAGGATCGCAACAAAGCGCTTGTTGATCCGATGGTCCAGAGTTTGATGGCTGGCCTTGATGCGCCTTGATCTGCGATCAATTTCCGCTCTTGTCCTTTCCCAGCGGCCTGTCGCTCGCGTTCGGTATCCTGCTGGAACATTCCCGATCGGTCACCTCGCGTTCGGGCTCGCTGCGTAGTGCTTTCGCGGGATCGAAAAAACTCCTTCCGGCAAGGTTTCGTCCGCCCTTTGGTCGATCGAACCGAGTATGTCTGTCAGAGGCTTCATGCCGCGACCGAGGGTCCATAACTGATCGTTAGACGACCATCCACGCGGGAAGCAGTCGCGCCAGTTCTCTGACCGGCGCGCAAAGCGAGGTGGTGAGCAAAAGCAACCTTGGCAGCTGAGCTCTTAAATTCGTCGTTCACGGCTTCGACTTAAAAGCACGTCAAAACGGGTGTTCCAAGAGATGACGGGCCTGCGCGACCATGCCGTCCAGACGTGCGGCGGCCGTGGGGACATCGTTGAGCGCACCCACACCCTGACCCGCATAGAGTGCCATCGCCTCCAAGTCGCCGGTCGTGGTTCGCAGCGGCGAATCCGTGCTGAAGCGCAGGCGCGGCTGCTCGCCGTCGCGGGCGATGGCCTCGCGCGGAAGACTGTCAGGGTCGTGGCCGAGGTAATGTCCGTCCAGGCTCTCGGTCACGCTATTGGCGATCACCCGCACCGCAGCGCCCTTGGGCCAATTCAGAACGAAAACATCGGTCAGAACCGTGTGGTCGCCGGTGGCCTCCGTGATTCGGGATTTGTGATAGGGATGAGCGAAGGATTCCTCGGTCGCCAGAAAGGCCGTGCCGCATTGCACGCCATCGGCGCCGATGGTCAACGCGGCGGCGAGGCCCTCGCCCGTTGCGATCCCTCCGGAGACGACGACCGGCAGGTCGGTCTGCGCAAGGATTTGCTCGGCCAGCCCGAAAGCCGGGTGTCGTCCATGCACGTGACCGCCCGCCTCGACGCCCTGCGCGATGATCACATCCGCTCCGGCCTCTTCGGCGATCCGCGCGGCCTCGACCGTGCCGACCTGATGCAGAACAAGGCAACCGGCACGTTTCACGCGGGCCACCACGTCAGGCATCACGTCCCAGAAAAAGCTGAAGGCCGGCACGCCAAGATCGAGACAGCAGGCGATCTGCGCATCGAGCAGCGCTGGTTCGGTCGCCGCGGGGATCAAGTTGACGGCAAAAGGTCGGTCAGTCGCGTCCCGCAGCGCAGTAACCTCTGCGGCGATCAGGGCTGGGTCTTCGCGCACCATGCCCAAAATCCCGTAACCGCCCGCATTGGCCACGGCGGCGGCCAGTTCCCAGCGGGAAACGCCGCCCATCCCGGCCAGCAGAACTGGCTGGGCGCACCCCAGCAGGTCGCAAAGCGGTGTGTGCAGCGGGTTTATTGGCTGGTCCGTCATGCTTGCTCCTCCCGTTCTATAACCATTGGCGCAGGTAATCGCGTAACACGACGGCGTTATTATGTGCCTCGTCCTTTGAAGCATAAAGTAGCGTAACGACGTTCTCGCGTGCATATCCGGCGAGCTCGCGGACCAAATCGTCATGAGCGGCAAGTTCCGCCTCATAACGCGTGGTGAACTCCTGCCACCTATCAGGGTGCTCGTGGAACCAGCGCCGCAATTCGTCGCTCGGCGCGATCTCCTTGCACCAGTGAAACAGTCTGGCGCGGTCCTTCGCCATGCCGCGCGGCCAGAGACGATCGACCAATATCCGCTTGCCATCTGACACGCGTGCCGCGCGATAGATCCGCTTGACGCGGATAAGCTCGCCAGGAGCTTCGGAGGTGGGGGGGCTTGCTGACGGCATCAGCTGTCCGGCTTGTCCGTGTCGCCGATCATCTCAACTGCTTTCAGAGCATGGGTCCAAGAGGCGCCGGCGCGCATTTCCGCGGCGACCCAAATCGCTTCCATGACCTGTTCGTCCGAGGCGCCCGCACGCCGGGCGGCTTTGACATGGCTCTCGATGCACCATGGGCACTGCGTTACGTGCGCGACGGCCACGGCGATAAGCTGCTTGCTGCGCGCATCGAGCGCCCCTTCAGTGAACACCGTTTTCGAAAATGCGCGGAAGGCGTCCTCAGTCTTCGGCGCCAAGGCATGACGCCGCTCCACGAGATTCTTGGTCGGGTTGGGACGATGCATCTCAGACATGGCCTGCGCCTTGGGTTTCGAATTGCGGGAATAACACGTCGTTTTCCAGCCGGATATGGGCTGCTAGGTCTTCAAGAAATTCACCGACCCCGGCATAGAGCCGCGTCCAGCTTTGGCATGCACCGTCCGGCAATGTCAGATCGTTTGTCAATTGCCGGATCTGTTCGACCTCCGCCTCATGGTCGTCGTGATCCGCGCGCATCGTAGCGATCGGCCCGTCCAGCCTCGGTGCCGCGTTGCGGATGGCGGGAAACAGAACCAGCTCCTCCTTCTTCATGTGGACTTCGAGCTCGCCGATCATCCGGTGCAGTAGCACGGACAGCCCGGCAGGGACATCTGCCTGCCCGGCATGAACGGTTTCCACCTTTTCCGAGAGCGTCGCCAGTTCAGGCAATTGAGAGCGATGCTTGGCGTGATACTCTGCCTCGATGTAGCGGGTGAGGCTGGCAGAATCTTGTGGGGGGTAGCGGTCTCGTCATGTTGGTATCCTTTGGTCAGAGCAAAGAGGGGACGGTTCGAGGCGTGGCGCTCTCGACCGCCATATGCAGCGAGCGCGCTATCCGCTCGGCGCGTTCGATGACATGGGCGGCCCCCTCCCGGGGACAGGTCTCTGTCGCGGTCTCGCGGAACAGCATCAGCCAGCGTTCGAAATGATCCCATTCCACTGGCAAGGACGCATGGCCTGCATCGGGGCGCCGTGAAAACGACCGGTCATGAGTGCGACCGAGGACCAGAACTCCACCATCCGCTGCAAATGCGGCCCCCAGTCCGAAATCCTGGAGGCGAAGATCGGCCCGGGAACCGCGTCAGCACGCACCTTGTCGTAGAAGCGATGCACCAACCGGGTCAGTTTATCCTCGTCCAAACCCGTTTGCGCCATAATCGCAGCGGTCGTTTCGGGGCGCGCGGATATGATCTGTAGATCAGCAGGTGACATGGGAACCCCCGAGAATTTGAACTTGAGGCTCATGCTATCTCCGCAAAATAAGCATTGTAAATACCTATTGCGGTGAGTGTAGGATGCCCATGAACTTCGCAATCTCGCAAATTACGGGCGGAGCATTTCGATCCGGATGGCAAGCGTCCGCGAATCTGGTCTTCCCGACCGCCCGCCTTTGGCTGAATCCTTGATGCCCAAGAGGGTGCAGGGGTTACGTTTTCGGACCGTAGCCAGAAGACACGAAACCCTTTAGCACCTCGTCCCTGGCGACGGTCTGGTCCGGGCTCCCTGCGAGGCGCATCAACACGCGCAGGCCGTCATCGGCGGAAGAGGTGGGGCGAATTGTCGTGGCTTACAATGGGTATTTGAATTACTTGCGCGCCTAGCCACCCTTTGCGGGGAGGTAGGATTAAGTAACGGCTTCTATCACGGCGAAGCTGGGTATCGTCGGATCGCCATGGCAGCGACGGCCTGATGCCCGCACCTCTCGTCGCGAAATTCGCGCAACGGGGGTTGTCCATTCGGATCGGCTCACATCAGGTTGTTCGAGGAGCAGAGCGCATCAGGCGAGCGTTGCATATGCAGGTTCGATGGTCGTTACCGAACAGACCAGCAGGCTCCCTATAGCCCCAGTGGCGCGAGATAGAGCACCAGCAACAGGAGGCACACGCCTGTCAGCGCCACATCGAAGCCGCGCTGCCATGCGGGCGCCTGCACCAATCCCAGATATTTTCCGAGGATGATCCGCGCCTTTTGCCAGGCAAGTGCCATCACGACCACCGCTGCCGCCACTGGCCACTTGGCCCAGACCCCCGAGAATGAAAGCAAGGACGAGCCAAGGGTGAGGAGAACAAGCGTGCCAAGCGCGATATAGAGGGACCGGCGTGTCATTGCAGGAGATAGACCACTGGAAAGAGCAGCACCCAGATCAGATCGACCATGTGCCAGAACGCGGTCGCATCCTCGATATTTCCCACATGATCGCGCCACGCCACCAGCAGCAACAGGATGACGCCGGCTGCGACATGCGCGGCGTGAAATCCGGTCAGCAGGAAGTAGAAATTGAAGAAAGGATGCGTGTCCCAGACAATGCCTTGCGCGGCCTTGGACGCGAATTCGGCGCCCTTGATCCAGAGAAATGCCGCGCCGAGCAAAGCGGCACACACAAGAGAAACGCGTGCGCCGCCACGCCTGCGCGATTGCCTCAGATTCAACGCCAGGGCGGCGAAAAAGCCGCTCGTCAGCAAGATAATCGTGTTGGTCGCAGCGGCAGTCCGGTTCAGCGCATTCTGCGCCTCGGCAAAGCCCGTCGGATCAGTGATCCGAACGGACAAGAAAACGATCAACCCCGCCCCGAAAACCAGCAATTCGCTGATAATGAGAACCCACATCAAAAGATCACCGGGCAACTCGTCCAATGCAGTTTGGGTTTGATCCGTCATACAGCAAGACCTTTGCAAGAGCCTTCGGCCCGTCACGACTCAATTGGCTTCAACCTTCGTCGCCATGATCTCTCCCTGCACTATTTGAATGCGCATTGTAAATACCAATTACCGCACACAAGATGACTCAATGCCCTTCTGTCACTTTCACGGTGGAACGAGGGGACCTGTGCGGCCACCGGCTGCGTCTTCGCAAATTTAGTTTGAGCCACAGCAAAGAAGCCCGCTTCTGTCTGTCTGATAAGAGGGCATGGAACACACAGAAACACTTCGGGCCCTTGGCCTCTTCGATGCGCGCGTGCCGCGTTACACGTCCTACCCGACTGCGGCGGCCTTTACGCCCGACACAGGCGCGTTCTTTCAACGCCATGCGCTTGAACGGTTGGACCCGGGCGAGCCTGTGTCGGTCTACATGCACATCCCGTTTTGCGAGCGGCTATGCTGGTTCTGCGCCTGTCACACACAAGGCACGAAAACCCTTGGCCCCGTGGAAAGCTATATCGAGGCGCTCGAGGCAGAGCTCGAAATGGTGCGAGCCATCATACCGGACGGCCTGAAAATGGGCCGCCTTCACTGGGGTGGCGGAACGCCTACCATCCTGCCGCCGGAATTGATACATCGTCTCTCGGAATCGATACGCCGTGTGTTTCCACCAGCTCAGGAATTTGAGTTCTCGGTGGAGATTGACCCGACCATGGTCGATCGCGCGAAGATCGAAGCTCTCGCCTCCGAAGGCATGAACCGCGCGTCGATCGGCATTCAGGATTTCGATCCCGAAGTCCAAAAAGCCATCGGTCGCCTGCAACCGTTCGAAACTACACGCGCGTGCGTCGAAGACTTGCGTGCAGCCGGCATCTCCTCTCTCAACACCGATCTGGTCTATGGCCTCTCGCACCAGAGCCTCGCACGCATCGAAGATACGATCGAAAAGGTTCTCACCTTTACGCCGGACCGCGTTGCGCTCTTTGGTTACGCGCATGTGCCTTGGGTTTCAAAACGGCAAAAGCTGATCGACGAAGACGCGCTGCCGGACGATCTGGCGCGCTACCACCTCGCCACGCGCGCCGGAGAACTGTTTGTCGCGGCTGGCCTCACTGCTATCGGCATCGACCATTTCGCGCGCCCCGGCGACACTCTGACGGCGGCGCTCGAAGCCGGACGGCTGCGTCGCAATTTCCAAGGATACACGACCGACACATGCAGCACTCTCATAGGGCTCGGGGCATCGTCGATTTCGCGCTTTTCGGAAGGTTATGTCCAGAATGCGCCCGCGACCGCGGCTTATCAGCAGCGGATTGCAACCGGTGTTTTTCCGGGCGCTCGTGGCTACCAGTTAAGCCCCGAAGACCAGTTGCGCGCTCGGGCGATCGAGGAGTTGATGTGTAGGTTCGCAGTGGATCTTGACGATTTGAGCCAGGAGTTCGGCACCGATGCCCAGAAGCTGCTACCGTGCCTGACGGAAATGGCCACGCGCTTCGCGCCATTCGCAAGGCTTACGGGAAAGCGCATCGCCATTGCACCGGAAGGTCGCCCGTTAACACGGATGATCGCTTCGGTTCTCGATCAGCACGTGCCCGAGGGTGTGCGCTATTCGCGCGCGTCCTGAAAGTTTGGCGCGCCATCGGAAAATGTCCGCTCTGCTTCAGTGGCACATCTACATGGTGCGGCTGGTGGAGAAACGTGCCTACAAGGCGCAACGCTAGCCGGCTCGTTTTCAGGAAAAAGCAGCCGGGGCGACATCTGGCGACCACTCCGGCTGCGTTGGATCACTCGTCGGGCGTCTCGTTTTGTTGCTTGCGCAACCAAGCCCGCATCGCGGAGATTTCTTGCTGCTGGTCGGCAATGATGTGACGGGCGAGCTCGCGGATTTCTGGATCGGTTCCGCTTGCCAGTTCGATCTTAGCCATATCAAGCGCGCCTTGGTGGTGGGGGAGCATACCCAACACGAAGGCCGCGTCTGGGTCGTCATGCTGAATGCCCGCCATCATGTCCTGGCGCATACTCTTCATCGAGACCTCGTAGGCGGCGGTTACTGAAGCTGCTTTGATCGGCTTCGAAATATCGATCTTTGGATCTTTTCCGCGATCGCGTAGCGTGACTTCAGCCTGTGGTCCGTGAGGATGCTCGGCCGAATACGAATGTGTTGCCATCTGTCCCTCTCCGGCTCGGATTTGCGCCATCGTCTGGACGTCGGTGCCGTAGAAAGCCGCATGCAGACCCCAGTAGGCGGTCGCAAAGATCACCAGTGCAGATGCAAGACCGATCGGGACCCCGAGGAGGGCGCGCCTGATCCAAGACCAGAAGTGCAGCTCACGCGTATGATCGACCGCAATCACGACGATGATGGCCATGATCAGTGCATGCCCGATGAGGTCGATCCGTCCGAAGGGATAGACTGCAGAGTTGAAGATCACGAAGAGCGCTATCGCTGAAAGTCGCCGCACGAGTGGGGTCGCAAGCAGACCGAAGCCCATTGTGAACTCGGCGACCCCAGCCATCGGAATGAACATGTCGCGCGGAATGCCAAAGGTGAGAAAAGGCTTTTCCTGCACGAGCGGATAGAACCATTCAGGATATGCAAACTTCTCGAGGCTCGACCACATCAGCGCGATGGCAACACCCCAGCGGAGGACTTCGAAGCGATGCTTGCGCCATTCAGGACGATCGGCCGCCTCGAGGACCAGGTAAGTCGCCACGGCGACGCCGAGCGCGAGGTAGTCGAGCAGGTGGAAGGGATCGTAGTCGCGTAGAGCGAGCACCCAGAGGAAGATGATACCCGCCGCCGAAAGGGGCTGCGTGCGACGCGAAACGATGCCAAGGGCGATCAGGAGCTGGACCCAGCTTACCCATTCCGCAGGAGTCTGGAGATCAGGCGTGAGGTAAACGCCTCCCACCGCGAAGATAGCAACAAAAAAACCTGCGACGACAATTCGAACGAAATTGTCTAGCTCCAGCCAGAGGGGATTAGAAAGGCTATCCATTGCATCGAGCGCAGCCACTCCGACGGTCGTGCGCTCCACCAGTCGCGTCGCGATGAAAAAGACCAGCACCAACACGATCCCGGACCAGAACCAAGTATCCGTCAGCGTCCGCGTGATAGGGGCCGGAGCTGCGCCGACGATATAGGGTGCGAACCACTTTACGTGGGCTGAGGCCGCAACTGGTGTAAGCGCGCTAAAGATCGCAAGGGAAGCGCCATGGCTCAGCTTGCGGGGGAGAGAGGGTAGCATCATCGTCCCTTTCCGGTGGGGATTGATGGTCAGGTTTTCGAACGGGTCGTCGCAAGGTCGCGCGGAGCCGCAACGGGTGCGTGTGAGGGAAAGGTGCCGCGTGACAGGATCGTGCCGTTCTCATCGACAACGAGGCGTAGCGCGCGACCGCCAAAGTAGAAGGTCAGCCGCCACCGCCCGGCATCGTCGTCGACACCGGCCTCGCATCTGCTTGTGACTTCGCCGTCGCGGAGTTTCGCGAGAACATCGGATGGTGAAAGGCCGAAAGCGCGTCCAACGAGTTCTGCATCGACCGTGAAACCCTCGGTGGTGAAAGACACGTTACGCATCACTATTTCCTTTCAGACCGTAGCCGGAAGAGTGGCCGGCAAGGCGATGTCTGCCAGCGTCGAACGATCGAGTTCCGCCAAAAACGCGGCCTCTGCGGCGTGGAGTTTACCCTTCAGGCCACAGACAGGGGTAATGCAGCACGCGCCGTCAGGAGAGAAACATTCGACAATGGCCTGGTCCTGCTCGAGAAGTCGCACGAGGTCTCCAAGAACGATCTCGTGAGCGGGCTGGCCGAGCATTGCGCCGCCACCGCTCCCGCGCCGCGTGGTCACGAAGCCGTGCCGGGCCAGGCGCTGAATGACTTTATTCAGGTGGTGGCGAGAGATACCGAACTCATCGGCGATCTCGGCCGTCGAGAAGGCGCGCTCCGGCGCGCTGGCCATCCGCATCAGCGCTCGGAGGCCAAAATCTGTGAAACTGGTCAGGCGCATATGGTGCCTCCAAAGAAACAAGTATTAAAAATGCTTGTTATAGGTTCAGGCGCGATCGCACAATGATCTTCGTGTCAAGTCAGTAACGTCCCGGACGCCACCCGCCTTTCCGCAACAGGCCGGACGGGGAGACCTAAAGCACCGAGGCAACTCGGCTTGAAGGAACTGGGCCGGCGCTCAGATTTTCCGGGCTGACCACAGGATACTCGTTTTGTGCTGAAAGGATAAGGCTCGCACAGAGCGATGCTCCCTTCGCGGTGAATGGTAGGCTAACTTAGGATCTCCCTAATCAATGCTATCGAAAATCGTTATTTTAGTTAACCTGCCCCGGTTATACCGAGAAGGCACGGGACGAGGGCCCTCGTGCCACTTTCGGGCAACGAAACAAACCGTTGGGGACTGCGCTGATGAAGATTGAAGACACCAATACGCTCGTCATTGGTGCGGGGCAGGCCGGGATCGCCATGAGTGAGCATCTGACGCGCCGGCGGATCGCACATATTGTCCTCGAGCGGGCGCGCATCGCCGAATCCTGGCGCACGCGCCGTTGGGACTCGCTCGTCGCGAACGGACCGGCCTGGCATGATCGCTTTCCGAATATGGAATTCGAGGGCCACTCTCCGGACACCTTCGTCGGGAAAGAGGATGTGGCCGCGTATTTCGAGGCCTATGCCGAACGCTTTGCGGGTCAGATCCGGAGCGGGGTCGGGGTGACGGAGCTCACGCCGCTGGAGGGGCGTCCAGGGTATCGCGCGGACACGTCGGAAGGAGCGATCGAGGCGCAAACCGTCGTCGTTGCGACCGGTGCCTTCCAGAAACCAGTGATCCCCCCGATTGTGCCCGAGGCCGAGTGGCTTAGCCAGATACATTCCAGCGATTACCGAAATCCGGATGCGCTGCCGAAGGGGGCGGTGCTCGTTGTTGGAGCAGGATCTTCCGGAGCGCAGATCGCGGATGAGTTGATGCGGGCAGGGCGACGCGTCTTCCTTTCGGTGGGACCGCATGACCGGCCGCCGCGCAGCTATCGTGGCCGCGACTTCGTCTGGTGGCTGGGCGTGCTCGGGAAGTGGGACCGGCAGGCGAGCGCTCCGGGCGCCGAGCATGTCACCATCGCGGTCAGCGGAGCAAACGGGGGGCAAACGGTCGATTTCCGCAGGCTTGCCCAAAAAGGTATTACCCTTCTCGGACGCACCGAGACTTGTGCCAATGGCGTGCTTTCCTTCGCCGCGGACCTCGAACGCAACATCCGCCGTGGAGACGAGAACTACCTCGCGCTTCTCGACGAGGCAGACGCCTATGTGACGCGCAACGGACTCGACCTGCCTCCCGAGCCATCGGCCCGGGCGCTTGCCGCGATGCCGGACTGCGTGACCGATCCGCTGCAGACGCTCGACATTCGCGCGGCTGGCATTTCCACTATCATTTGGGCGACCGGTTTCGCTAACGATTACGGCTGGATGGCGGTCGATGCCTTTGACGAGGCTGGCCGGCCCGCGCATCAGCGCGGCGTGTCGCGCGCACCGGGGGTGTATTTTCTCGGCCTGCCATGGCTTTCGGGGCGCGGATCCAGCTTCATCTGGGGCGTCTGGCATGATGCGAAATATCTCGCAGATCACATCGAGATCCAGGCCAGCTACCGTGCTTATCGTCCCGATCCCGCAGCGGCCCGCGCCGCTTCCCGCCCCGCTTGATCCGAACAGGGAAACATCATGGCTCATACCCGAATTCGCGCCTTCAACACGAAGGACACTTACCCCGAACAGAACCTCGACAATGATCTCGCGCAGGCCGTCGTGGCGCGTGGGCAGATGATCTTCCTACGAGGGCAGTGTCCGCAAGACCTCGACACCGCGAAGAATATCGATAGCCACGACCCGGTCGAGCAGACCCACAAGGTCATGCAGAACATCCGCCAGCTCATCGAAGAGGCAGGAGGCGAGATGGCGCATCTGACCAAACTTGTCGTCTACCTTACCGACGTGCGCCACCGCGAGGCCGTCTACCGGACAGTGGGCGAATACATCCGCGGTGTGCATCCTGTTTGCACTGGTCTCGTAGTGGTCGCTCTTGCGCGACCCGAATGGCTGGTGGAGATTGACGCAACAGCCGTAATCCCCGACTGACCCGATTTCTGCAGCGAAACGGAGCACGCATGACCTTTTCTATCGTAGCCAGATGTGCGCAAAGCGGCCAGCTCGGCGTTGCAATATCCTCGTCTTCACCGGCGGTCGCAGCGCGCTGCGCGCGGGCGCGGGCCGACGTCGGCGCGGTCTCGTCGCAAAACGTGACCAATCCCGAGCTGGGGAAAATCATGCTGGACCGGATGGCAGCGGGCGAGGGCGCAGCGGATGCCGTGGCCGCGGCACGCGACGGCGACGATCATCCCGATTATCGCCAGCTTCTCGCAATTGACGCGCGCGGCGCGACATCGGTTCATTCGGGTCCGAAGGCCCTCGGGATATGGGCCTCCGCCGAGGGCCGCGACTGCGCCGCAGGCGGCAACATGCTGGCGGAGAATGGTATCCCGGCGAAGATGGTGGCGGCCTTCGAAGCGGCGGACGGTCCTTTCGGGGATCGCCTGATCGCGGCGATGAAGGCGGGTCTCAAAGCCGGCGGCGAAGCCGGGCCAGTGCATTCCGCGGGGCTGTTGATAGTGGACCGGCAAAGCTGGCCCTATGCCGATCTGCGGGTCGACTGGCTCGACGAGGGCTGTCCGATCACCGCGTTGTCCGATCTTTGGGCGCGCTACCGTCCGCAGGCCGACGATTACGTGACCCGCGCGTTGAACCCAGGCGCAGCACCGTCCTATGGCGTTCCGGGCGACGACTGATGCCGTTGCGGATCACGCTCCGCCAGCTCGAATACTTTATCGCTGTCTGCGATTGTGGTTCCATTACGCTCGCGGCCCAGAAGCTGAACGTCTCTTCGCCCACGATTTCCGCTGCCATTGGCCAGCTCGAGGCAGAGGTCGGCTTGACGCTCTTCAATCGGCGTCATGCCCATGGCCTGACCGTATCGCAAGTGGGGCGTCGCTTCCTAGAGGGGGCGCGGGAGGCCGTCGCACGGGCGGAGGCGCTCGGCGATCTGGCGAGCGACTTGGCCGGCACAGTGCGAGGCGACCTGCATGTAGGCTGTCTGATCACTTTCGCGCAGATCGTGCTACCGAAACTGCGCCGCAGTTTCATCGACACCTATCCCGAGGTCGTCTTCCACCAGTTCGAACGCGATCAATCTGAGATTTTTGAGCAGCTGCGGGATGCCAGGTTGGATGTGGCGATAACCTACGATCTCGACATTCCCCCCGATCTCGATTTCCAGCCATTGATCGACCTGCCGCCCGTTGCCCATTTCGCGCAGGATCATCCTCTGGCCGGGTTGCGCGAGGTGGCACCCTCGGAGCTTGTCGACCTGCCGATGATCCTACTCGATCTACCGGTGAGCACCGACTATTTCCTGTCGCTCTTCGGTGCCACGGGACAGCGCCCGCGCGTAGTGGAGCGGACGCGTGATATCGCGGTGATGCGCTCACTGGTGGCGAATAACTTCGGTTATTCCATCGCCAATATCCGGCCGATCACGGACCAAGCTCCTGACGGTGGCACGCTGCTTTTCGTGCCGATCTCGGGCGGACCTCGGTTGCTCAAGATGGGCATTCTGACGAGCCGGGGAGCGAAAACCTCCCGCACGGTCGCCGCTTTCGTCGAGCATGTCCGTGAAAATTTGAGCGATGCGAGCGAATTCAGTTTCGCGGCTGCAATGAGGTAAACCATGGAACTCTCCACCAAAGACATCCTCGCAGCGCTCGTCGGTTTTCCAACGGTCACGGACGGGCCCAACGGCGCATTAGTCGATTGGGTCGAAGACTTCCTGCAGTTGCACGGTTTCGCGACATGGCGGCTCGTGTCCGCCGATAGCCTGAAGGCGGGTCTACTTGCAAAGCGCGGGGAAGGAGACGGCGGCCTGCTCTGCTCTGCACACTCCGATGTCGTGCCGGTCGCTGGGCAAGCGTGGTCGCGAGATGCCTTTGGCCTCTTCGAGCGCGATGGCCGATATTTTGGGCGCGGCACGACCGATATGAAAGGCTTTCTTGCCTGCGTTCTAGCCGTCGTACAATCACTTAAGGTCGAAGCCCAGAGCATGCCTCTGAGCCTCGCGCTCAGCTGGGATGAGGAGATCGGTTGCCGCGGCATAGCCGAGATGATCGATACGGTAATCCCTACGCTGGGACGGCCAGACCTCTGTCTTGTTGGAGAGCCGACTTCGCTGAAGATCGTGACCGGACACAAGGGCAAGGCAAGCTACCGGGCTGTCGCGACTGGCGAGGCTGGGCACTCGGCGATGGCGCCGCAGTTTCGGAACGCGCTGCACCCGGCTGCCGACCTCGTGCAGGCGATCCGGGAGCGGCAGTCCACACTCGTGAAGGAGGGCGCGCGGGACGAGCGTTATGACCCTCCCTTCTCGACAATCCATGCCGGGGTCTTGCGTGGCGGCACCGCGTTGAACATCGTTCCGGACCGCGCTGAGCTTCTGTTTGAGATCCGCCACCTCACTGCCGAGACGCCCGAGGCGATCATGGCGGGTCTCGATGTGCCCCGCAATGTGACGATCACGCAGACAGGGAGCTACCCGGGCCTTTGCAGCAACGCAGAGCACCCGGCAATCCGCGCTTTTGCGTCTAGCCTTGCGCAGCCGGACGCCGGCACCGTCGCATTCGGCACGGAAGCGGGATTTTTCGCAAAACTCGGCCTTGCCACGATCGTCTGGGGGCCAGGCGACATGCGCGACGGTCATCAACCTGACGAATCGATTGCGATCTCCGAACTCGAGAGCTGCATACGAATTTTGCGCGCTTATCTGTCCTATTGAAGGTGGTTCTGCAGGCCTCTTGCGGGCGGTGCGGCGAGGCGGTGCGGCGCGCGTGGAATCCGCTCGTCGCGCAGTTTGACCTCCGGTCGCTCGTTTAGACCTAGCCTAAGCCAGACTAATAGAAAAATTTCTTTCAACGAAGCAGGGGCGGCGGCATTCAGGAGAGGCCCGGAATGAACATCTCCGGGCCAGGTATGGAGCCTTCGATGAACGAGAACACTCCCGTCACCATCCCTCGGATCGATCCTGTTGCCGAACTCGCCGCCAATGTGGCGGTCCCGTTCGAGCACGCCTTTGCTATGCCGAGCTCCGTCTACACCTCAAAGGAGTTTCTCGCCGTCGAAGAGGAGCGGATCTTCGCGAAGAGCTGGCTCTGCGTCGGTCGCGCTGACTCGCTCGACGGACCGGGCGCCTACTTGACGACCGAGGTTGCCGGCGAGCCGATCATCGTGCTACGCGACGCCAAGGGCGCACTGCGAGCGATGTCGAACGTCTGCCGCCACCGAATGTCGACGCTGCTGGATGGGCGTGGCACCGTGCGAGTCATCACCTGTCCTTACCACGCCTGGACTTATTCGCTCGACGGATCGCTCCGCGGCGCGCCGGCAATGGAGATGAACGGCTCTTTCTGCAAGGAAAGTTCGGGCTTGTCCTCGGTCCGCTGCGTCGATTGGAAGGGCTGGATCATGCTGACCCTCGATCCTGATCTGGCGGAGCCCTCGGAGATCTATTCCGAGGTGGACGATCTTGTCGGCTACCTTGACATGGCGAGCTATCGCGAGACGTTCCGCGAGGAGCATCGCTGGAACACCAACTGGAAGATTCTCGCCGAGAACTTCATGGAGAGCTACCACCTGCCGGTCTGCCACGCGGGTACAATCGGTGGCGCGAGCAGGCTCAAGGACATGGTCTGCCCTGAAGGTTTCGCGAATTTCAACTTTCACCACATCCTCAAAGCCGATTCCGTGCCGCTGGCACTGGCGCATCCGTCCAACACCGTCCTGGAAGGTGACGACCGCCGCCGCACCTGGCTGCTGGCGATTTACCCGTCGCTGATGATCACGCTCACCCCGGGCTATTTCTGGTATCTTTCTCTGCGTCCTGACGGGCCCGATCACGTGAAGATTCTATATGGCGGCGGTCTCTCGCCCGATTTCCTCGCAGATCCGGACGCGGAGGCCCATCTCGCCGCTCTCAAGACACTGCTCGACGAGGTGAACGCGGAAGACAAGGGCTGCACCGAAAAAGTCTGGAAAGGTATGCAAAGCCGCTTTGCCAAGCCCGGGCCCCTCTCGCATCTCGAACGCCCGAACTACGAATTCGCCCAGTGGCTTTCGCGAATGGTATCGACCGGCTGACGTGGACAGGGCCGGCTCCCGTGAAGAGCGCCCGGCACTAATTCATAGACTCCGGTGTGCAGGTCGCCCTTGTAATCGTAGATGGGATCCTGATTACAGCCGGGGTTCGTGACCCTCGAAATTCTTCTGTATGGTCAAGGCGTCCTTCGGCGTTCCCGGAGCGTTCTCGCGGAAATACGGCTCGGGCACAGTTGAGATGGTGTCGTCGCCCGAGACCGAGTTCGAAAGCATTTCGACCGGCACATCTACGTCTATTGATTTTATCAAGCAAGAATGAGGTCTTAACCTTTCTCGCGCACAGCGCAGCGGGAGTATCGTAGGCAAGAAGGCGTGTTCGTGAGCGAGGTTCACGACGCTCTGAACAGACGCCGAGCTGCGAGACGGGTTAGCGAAGCAGACCAATTCGCAGACCAAATCCCACGAGGTGTATGTAGTAGGTCCATCACTTCAAGGATCGTTTCATGCTCTCCATCGTTTTACTTGTCTTAGCAGGCCTCATGGCCGGAATGGTTAATGCGATCGCGGGTGGCGGCACGCTTCTCAGCTTTCCAGCTTTGGTCTGGCTAGGCGTCCCGCCCGTGATGGCAAATGCCACTGCGACGCTGACAGCGCTGCCGGGATACATTGGAAGTACCTGGGCGTACCGGAACGACATTCGTGCCGAGGAAAGTCTTGGCCTCGCAGGCGTGGTAGGAACTGCGGCTCTTGGCGGACTTACAGGGGCCGGTCTGTTGCTGATTACCCCCGGAGAAGCTTTTGTCGGCATCGTGCCGTGGCTCCTCTTCGCCGCGACATTGCTCTTCGCTGCAGGGCCTCGTCTCGTGGCGATGGTGCGGGCCCGCGGCCTGAAGGTAGGACCGGTGCTTTCGGCTGTCGCGATCTTTCTCGTCTCCGGCTATGGCGGCTACTTCAACGGCGGGGTAGGAATTATGCTTCTCGCGATGTTCAGTCTCATCGGCTTTCGCAATCTCCACGGCATGAACGGTCTAAAAAATCTTCTGTCCGCCGTTCTCTCGCTGGTTTCAGTCACAGCTTACGCGAGCGCTGGCCTGATCGCTTGGGACTCCGCTGCCGTGTTGGCCGTCTCAACCACATTGGGCGGCTATATTGGGGCGCATCAGGCGCGCAGAATCCGGCACACCGAGTATCTTCGTGGGCTGATCGTAGCGATCGGTGCGGTGTTGACGCTGGTCTTTTTCGTCATCTGACCGGCACGCTCGTCAGGGCGGACGCGGACCGTCGTTTCGCCGGCAATTCGGCGTCCGCCCGAGATCCGGAAAACGCTGGCCGCCCGGACTTGCTTTCCGTGGTGTTCGGTCCGAACATCAATGCGATCAAGGGAAGGGCGGTATGCGAACTGATAAAATAGCGGCACGGGGACGGCTATGGCGCATAATAGAGGAACGCGCGCCCGCACCAGGAGACCGGCTTCCGCCTGAGCGGCTGTTAAAGGACCTTGTCGGATGTAGCCGCGAAACGTTGCGCGCTGCACTCGGCGCGTTCGAGGCGGAAGGTGAGGTCTGGCGGCATGTCGGACAGGGGACATTTCGGGGCCGGGCGCCGCTGGGGCGACCGGTAAAGGATACCCTTCTGCTGGAAGCGACTACGCCTGTGGATCTGATGGACGCGCGCAGACTGCTCGAACCGCAGGTCGCGGCGGCAGCGGCGATGCGACGGGAGTCAGAGGACATTGCTCATCTTCGCCGGTGTGTTGCTGAAGGGAAAGCGGCGCGCAACCGCGCCGAATGTGAACGGGCAGATGATGCCTTCCACCAGACCGTTGCCCGGGTGGCGCGAAACCCGGTTCTGATTGCGCTCCTACGACATTTTTCAGGCACACGTTGCCGCGCAGTCTGGCAAAGGGAATGGGATCGAACCTACCGACGCGTCGGAGTCGAAGAGTTCACCCTTGTTCATTGTGGTCACCACGAAAAGGTGGTTGCGGCGATCGCGGACAGGGATCCCCGCGCGGCGCATCGGGCCATGGCCCATCATCTCGAAGTTGTCAGTAGCGCGATGCGAGAGGCCGATCCGTAGAGACCCAGCCGATTGAGCTGCGCCCTAACGTTAGGCATGCCGAGAACCGCCCCACCGAAGGAAGCTACGTGCTGCATCTTTTCGTCTGTATCAATTATTGATCATTGCGCCAGACAGCACGTTCCGTAAGCTACCCTCGATCTGATTTCTGTTCTCGCGGGGCGTCGAAGACGATCGTCTCGCCCGGAACCACGAGATTAAAATCGATGAAGATCGCGCTTCCAAAAGCTCACGTCGGTTTTGTCGGTGTCGGCGTACTCGTTATGAACTTCGGAGCCTTGCGTGCGAACGTCTCCGATTCCTTCCGCTACTTTGACTTATGCCACCCCTTAGGATAACCCAGCCCGGAGGTGCCCCCCGACGCAGGAAAAAGTTGACCGGGCAAGGCTCCGGAAATCCCAACGATCGAAGGGCGCGATGGCGTCTCGCCCCGATCCAGTTTTTGTCCTGAACGCCCGGACCTGTCGCTGGCGGTGTCCGGCGGCCTCCCGAGGAAGGACGCTAAATGCTTCACATTCCGGATGTGCGCCTTCTGCGTCGTCTCGCACAACCCGCGGGTGTTCTTGTCCTCGATCATCCGCTGGCGCAGCGGGGTGGTGTTCTTCTCCTCCGTGGAAATCTCCTGTCTGAAGGGGGGAAGACCCCCATCATCAGCCCGGAAAGCTCGGCCACATAGAAAAACGCGGAAATGACGGGCAACACCAGCCACGAGCGCCATCGCCGCGGAGCGGCTTAGTCCTTACGCCCTTTGTTTCCCGGGGCTGCAGGCGCAAATGGTTCACTGGAAATATTCGTTATGTCCGCCAAAATGTGGCCAGACTATCCCAACGCAACGCGGCAAGGGCCGCCTTCTTCTTGTGTCGTCCCGTAGCTCCCTTATACATACAAAACTCGCCAAGCTTTAGTCCTAGAGGTTTGCATGCCGTGGAAGGAATTCGAAAAGCACGCCGAGGCCAATTCACAGCAGATTTATCGCACGGTGATCGAGGGTGCTCCGGCAATGCTTTGGCTTGGCGATGCAGAGGGCAAATGCGTTTTCCTGAACAAGATGCAGCGCGAGTTCTGGGGCGTCGCCCTGGAGGACATTCCCGATTTCGACTGGACGAGTTCACTGCATCCCGATGAGGCCGCCCAATTGGCTGAGCCGTTTCGTGCGGCCATGGAGAACCAAACCGAGATGCAGGTTGAGGCCCGATACCGCCGGTCCGATGGCGTGTACCGGATACTCAGAACCGTCGCGCAGCCCCGCTTCTCCGACGGCGGCGAGTTCCTCGGGATGGTTGGTGTGAATACCGATGTCACCGACCAGAGGGAGAGCGAGGAACAACTGAGGCGGGCGATGGAGTCGCTCTCCCTCGCCACGAATGCTTCCCAGCTGGGATGGGGGACGTGGGACACGGGTGCCGACATCGCCGAGTGGGACGCGCGGGGCCGCGAGATCTTGGGGCTGTCACCTCACGAGACAACTGTCGAGTCGTGGCGGCAGCGCATCCACCCGGAGGACGGAGATGCGGTGCGCAGCGAACTTGAAACCTGTGTCGAGAGCGACCGCACCTTTGACGTCGTCTATCGTGTTCTTCACCCGGACGGGAAGGTGATCCGCGTGCACGGCACTGGCATCTTGCATAAGACACCAGAGGGCTTGAGAGGCACCGGCCTGGTTCGCGATGTGACCGAGCAGGCGAGGGAAGAAGAGTTCCAGAAACTTGCCATCCGAGAACTCAACCACCGGATCAAGAACTTGCTTGCCCTCGTTAATTCGCTGGTATCGCAAACCAACGCTACCGGGGACGCGGCCGACTACAAGGCCACCCTCCAAGGACGGCTACGAGCACTGGCGGCGACAGTTGGGATCTCCGCTTACGGCCCGTCGAGTAGTGCCGACTTGGAAGAGCTCGTCGAGGCGGTGTTGGGTCCTTATTCCCTCGACAGACCGGATAGTATCCGGATTTCAGGCCCCGCGGCCCGCTTGCCAGAGCGTTATGCACGGATCGTCGGCTTGGCGTTGCACGAGTTGGCCACGAACGCGGTAAAGTACGGAGCGCTCTCGTCTGCGGAAGGCCACGTCGACCTTAGCTGGACCCATGCGAACGAGAACGGCTCTGACCGTATCCGGATAGTCTGGTCGGAGACGGGCGGCCCGATCGTGGAGGCCCCGTCGAGAAAAGGTTTCGGTTCACGTCTGTTGCAGGACCTCGTTGCGATGGAGGCCGACGCCCAGTCGGAGCTGAGATTTATCTCGACGGGCGTCCGGTACAGCCTCGATCTCCCAATAGAAAGTCCGCCTTCCGCGCCGGCGCGCGAGCAGATTGCAGAGCAGAAAGAAGCGTAAATATCCAGAGATGTTCCCGCGACTACGAAGTTATTTGCCCGGACAAGCTCCCGCCGCGCCGGAAGCTACATGGACGGCGAAACAAAGGCGCGGACCGACACCCACGGACGCACGTTCGGAGACTTATTCTGGCTCGAAGTTTTGGGCCGGGTGCCGACCGGGGAGCCATCGCGCAGACACCGGATTTCGCAGGCGCGACGGGATCGCTTGTGGCGACGCATGACGTCGAGAGGCATAGTTGTCCGGGAATACGCGCAGGAGCCAGAGAACGTCTTCTCAGTCCACCACAACAGCGTCGGTGAATGTTGCGGCGAGCATCGGTCCTCCTATCTGATTACAGCGGTGCTGCGGACGTAAAGTGTTCTCTCGTAAGGTGCTAGAATGTAGGTGTCTCTAGTGCTCCGACGTCGCCCCCATCCTCAGCCTGGTAAACCGCCATCGGCGAAAAGGTTCGGAAAAAGCCGTTCCCGATAGTCCAGCGGAAACGCCAGTCTTACCGGCGTCTTTGGCGACGCGGACGTCAGATACCCGGCATCGGTCAGTTTACTGAGCGTATTGCGCGCCGTGCGTTCGGAAGTCTTGAGAACAATCTGCGCCTCGCCACGCTCAAGCTTGCCATAGCGGAGAACGGCCGAGATCAGATCTGGGGCACGCTTGTCGTCAATGGTGTCTTCGACAAGGCGTCGGTAGCGCTTTTCTAGCCCGCCAAGGTCGAACAGCTTTGCGGAAAACGTGATCTGATCGAGCGTAACTTTCAGAAACCATTCGCTGAACGTTTTCAGTGCTGCTTCAGACAGGTTGCCGCGACCGTCGCGGTCTCCGCGTCTTGGGTTGTCTGCAAGGTCCATCATGCGTTTGTATTCACCGCGATCGGTCAGTCCGCGTGCGAGTCCGCGGGAAACTGACCAAAGGCCTTGGCCGCCAATGCCGGCTGTCAGAGCCATGGCATGTGACATCAATCGGCTGACGCGCCCGTTTCCGTCTGGGAATGGATGGATGTAATTCAGTCGATGATGCGCCGACGCGAT
>NZ_NBOA01000010.1:0-45900 GCF_002213235.1 Thioclava sp. F34-6 | reverse complement strand
GGGCGTGTGTTGTGGCCTTCAATCAAGTTCGAGTAGTAGCAGTTCATCACGCGAACGAGGTCCGCGAGCTCAGCCGCGCTATCCGGATGTAACCCTTGCCCGAGGTGGGCCGCTTCCCTCTGAATGTCGACCGAAAGATCGGCAAGTTCTGCGGGGATGTGTTCCTCGAAGAAGCAAGGTTAGATTCTGCCGGGAGTTTCCAACATTTTGCCGATCTTCTCTTGCTGCTAAGGACCATATAACATTGGGTCTATCCGAGAGAAATTCCAAGGGGCTGCCGATATTGATTGCCGATCATGGAGGACCACCCTAGCGTGTTGCTGCTTCAGCGGTCGGATGGCTGGTTCTCTGGCAAGTCGAAGAGTGCCCAATATTTGAGCGCAGTAGAACCTTTTGAAGCAACATTGGGCGTCACGGAGCCTCTCCACAATCCTGTCCCCAGATTCTGGGGATAACTGCGGTGGCGGGCGGGCGGCTGGAAACTTTGCGACGGTTCCCTGTCGATAGCTGCTACGAGGGCAGTCGCATGTTTCGGGCTGACGCCCGGGAGTGAATACCGCGATTTCCGTCAGCGGCAGCCTTGATCGATTAGGCGCGTCCAGTGAAACCAGTCGCTCGAGCACGATGCAGGGCCTGACGTGGGAGCTCAAGGCCGGTTGCGACAACTCCACTACGTCGGATTCATCTCTGAACGTCTCAGCGGGATGATGGTATCCCGGGTGCGTCCGGAGGTGACGTTGCGTAACAAGCATTTCCGCCAAGCGAGCCGGAGAACCATCTCCTGAATATCTGAAAGCGGAGAAAAAAATGACACTGGACACCAGACAATTCTTCATGGCCCCGAACGAAGTCCAAAATCCATTATCGATCGCGAACGATGGCGCTCGCATTGCGACGACGAATTATTGGCAACTACCGTATGCTGAGCAAGGCATGTGTTATCTGAGCGGCAACGCCGGGAGCTGGCGCCTGCTGTTGCCGGGCGCTAACGCCGAGGCAGTTTCGGAGTTCCGCTCTGTCAAACGCGCACTGATCGAGCGATCTATCTGTATCTCCGGCCACTTTGACATTGTGGCATTGGACGGAAGCCCAAACCCCTACTGCGTCAGCATCAGCAAGGTGATGATTGACCGATCCGTTACCAAGAGAAGCTGTCGCCTATTGATCTATACCGAAGATGGGCTGATCAATAACGTGCCCGTTAAGGTTCGCGTTTGAGAGGCTGAGGGCTATTCATGCCGAATGTTTTCGTCTCGACTATCGTCCTCCCCGCGAAGGATATGGGAGATGCCTTCTCCATAAAAGAGTGTGTTGGCGGCTGCATGCCCAGCCTGCCACCCATCTTTCAAGCAATTTGTTCGTCCTGACTGTCCCGCGGGATCGCTGACGATCTACTCTACGAGGTCACGCATCACCGCGATCAAGTCGGATTTGCCTTCGAACCCGATGCCCGGAAGCTCTGGCATGATGATGTGGCCGTCTTCGACCTTCACGCCGTCGGGGAACCCGCCATAGGGCTGGAATAAGTCTGGGTAGCTCTCATTGCCGCCAAGGCTGAGCCCGGCCGCGATGTTTAGCGACATCTGGTGCCCGCCATGGGGAATGCAGCGCGATGGCGACCAGCCGAGCTGGTCCAGCATATCGAGCGTGCGCAGATATTCCACCAGACCGTAAGACAAGGCGCAGTCGAATTGCAGCCAGTCACGGTCGGGGCGCATCCCGCCATAGCGGATCAGGTTGCGCGCGTCTTGATGCGAGAACAGGTTCTCTCCTGTCGCCATGGCGCCGGGGTAAAACTCGGCCATCGCAGCTTGCAGCTGGTAGTCCAGCGGGTCTCCGATTTCCTCATACCAAAAGAGAGGATACTGCCGCAGCATCTTGGCATAGGAGATCGCGGTTTCCAGATCGAAACGGCCATTGGCATCGACGGCAAGCTGCGCCTCCTCCCCGATTTCCGCTAACACAGCCTCGATCCGGCGCTGGTCCTCGTCGATCGAAGCGCCCCCAATTTTCATCTTCACGACGGTGTAACCGCGATCCAGATAGCCGCGCATTTCGTTGCGCAGAGCGGAATTGTCTTTGCCGGGATAGTAGTAGCCACCCGCGGCATAGACAAAAACACGCGGATTAGCCTCGACGCCCTTGCGTTCGGCCAGCATACGGAAGAGCGGCTTTTCTTCGATCTTCGAGATCGCGTCCCATACGGCCATATCGATGGTCCCAACGGCAACCGAGCGCTCCCCGTGACCGCCGGGTTTTTCGTTCTGCATCATCGCAGCCCAGATTTTGTGAGCATCGAAGTTGTCGCCCGCGTCATTCAATAGCAACGCGGGATCAGCTTCGAGGATGCGGTCGCGGAATCGTTCTCGGATCAATCCTCCCTGACCGTAGCGCCCGTTCGAGTTGAAGCCGTAGCCGACCACTCGGCGACCGTCCTTCACCACATCGGTCACCACAGCCACCAAGCTGGCGGTCATCTTGCTGAAATCGATATATGCATTCCTGATTGGCGAGGAAATCGGCTTGGTGACCTCACAAATGTCCACGATGCGCATTTCCGTGCTCCTTTCCCGTGCGGGTGAGTGGTCCGAAGACTTTACCCAGACATGAATAGGGGAGCCGCAGGAGGCAGTTCCAATGCCGATTGGCGCTGAATTCATGCGCGTTTTGCATGGATTATCAAGTATCCTGACTGACCACCTTCAGCCAGAATGCCTCGCAATGGGCCGACAGCCGGGAGCGCGAGCGGTAGATGACCAATTGCACGGGAACATCGAGCGAGGGGTCACCAGCGCGGACCAAAGTGCCGCGCGCCATCTCCTGTTCAGCGAGGGAAAGGGGGAGGAAGGCAACGCCTTGACCTTCTTTGGCCATCTCGAGATTGGTCGACGCAAGCACAGAATTCATTTTGGTTTCTAAGCCGCGACGCCCGTCCCCGATGCCATGCGCCTCGAGGATTGCATGTAGGCCAGATGCGCTGGAATAAGCTATGAACGGCACTTGCGAAGCTGCGCTCCCGAGCCGCCACAGGGGGCGGCCGCTTTCGTCGGGGGCGCAAAGCGGCACAAGTCGATCGCCGCCGATTGGATGACACCGGAACTGTTTTTCCGGTAGATCTTCAGCACTGTTGGGTTTCTTATGGCAGATGAAGAAGCTCACCTCGCCATTCTGTAAAAGTCGCACGCCTTGGCGATGCGTATCGGAGACCATGTTGAGGGCGCCGATCTGGGAGGGCCCGCCGATCTGCATCAGCCATTTCGGAACGAAGGTGTAGGACAGGGCGTGGGTAGCAGCGAGGTTCAGGGTCCGTTGCGCGAGCCCCGCGGCCTCCAGCGCCTCGAGACGGGCCTCCGAGAGCATCCTGACGATAGCCTCCGCGCGCGGCTGGAATGCTCTTCCGGCCGCAGTCAGTGTGACCTGCCGCGTTGTGCGATGGATGAGTGGCGTCTTAATCGCGGCCTCAAGTTGTTTGATGCGGCGACTGAACGCGGGCTGGGTCAAGTTGCGGTTCTCGGCGGCGCGGGAAAAATTCAATTCGCGCACCAGTTCCAGAAAATCATCGAACAGCGTCGTATCCATTCTCGCGCCTCCATGCTTAATACATGCATATTCGGCATGAGAAAGTTACGCAATTTTACTCAGCTCCGACGCTTCGACCTGGAAGGGGGCTTGCGAGTCGGCGATGCGGATGCGCTCTGCCAACAGGTCGACGAAAGCGCGCACTTTGGCGGTTAGGTGGTGGCGCTCGGGATAGATGGCAGCGATGTTCGCGGTTTGGAAATACTCAGGCAGCACGACGCGAAGGCGACCCTTGCGCACGAGCTCGGCGATGTCCCATTCCGAACGCAGCATGATCCCGTGCCCATTCAGCATCCATTCGCGTGCTATGTCACCATCATTGGTACTCAGCCCGCCGCTTACACGTGCTGAGGGGTTCTTGCCGCCCCGTTCGTCGAAACGCCAGATGTCGTAGATGTCGTGTTCCTGGCGTAGCACGATGCAGCTATGTCGGCGCAGTTCTTCCAAGTTTTCGGGCATCCCGTTCTTTTCAATGTATGCGGGGGAAGCGCACATGAACCGACGGTTTCTTTGTAACAAACGTTGGACCAGATTGCTGGTCGGTGGCGTTCCGAAACGAATGCTCAGATCAAAGCCCTGCTCGATCAGATTCATTGGCGCGTCGGTGACCACCAACTGCACTTCAACATCCGGGTAGGTGTCACAGAACGCGGAAACTGTTGGGGCAATATACTCCCTGCTGAAACCAAATGTCGCGTTGATCCGAAGCAGACCGCTCGGCTGCTCGCTCCCGGAGCGCAAACTATTTTCGAGTTCTTCGATTTCTCCCAGAAGACGTATTGCCTTGTTTAGATATGCTTCTCCTTCGCCGGTGAGGCTGACCCTACGAGTGGTGCGGTTCATCAGCCTGACGCCAAGCCGATCTTCCAAACGTGCCAGACGGCGGCTCACGGCCGAGGCTGTAATGCCAATTTCACGGGCGGTTTCGACGAAGCTTTCGCGCTGCGCCAAGAGGACGAAGAACCCGAGGTCGCTCTCACTCATTGCTTACCCAGATGCACTAATGATGTTCCTATTATGAAATTAACGATTTTGCAGAATTAGTCTAGCGTTTCCCTGTCCGCCTGTGGGGAGTTGGCGGATCCTGCTTGCGGCTTGGAGGACGTGATCAGGTGTAGGGGAAGCGACTGCGGGTCCTAAGCCCGCCGCAAGTTTCCCCAAAATATCAGTTGCGGTTCCCCCGCAGCGCTTCTTGAGGAGGAAATTATGAAAAAGACACTCGCAGTCATTTTTGCCGGGCTACTTTCGGCAACGCCGCTCGCGGCTCAGTCCGTCGACGATTTCCCGAGCAAACCAATGACCTACATCATTCCGTTCAACGCCGGTGGCGAGTCGGACATCTCTGCGCGCTTCCAACAGGCCGAGTGGGAAGCTGTCACCGGACAGCAAGTCGTGATCCAATACCAGCCCGGTGCGGGCGGTGCTCAAGCCTGGTCGCAGCTGAACTCATTGCCCGGCGACGGCTACACGATCATGGGTATCAACATGCCGCACACGGTTCTGCAGCCGCTTGCAGGGTCTGCGGGTTACAAGACCGAGGATCTGACGCCGGTCAACTATTTCCACTATACACCGAACGCGATCTTCGTGACGAAAGATAGCGAGTTCAAGACTCTGGCCGACCTGGTCGACTATGCAAAGGCAAACCCCGGGTTGGTGACCTTTGCTGGATCGGGTTCGAACTCGGCCAACAATCTCGCGGCGGTGCAGTTCAACGAGCTTGCCGATATCAATACGACTTATGTGCCCTTCTCGGGCACCGGTCCGTCAATTACGGCAATTCTTGGTGGGCAGACTACGGCCGGCTTCAATTATGCAACCTCGGGCGTGAGCCAAGGCGACGCAATGAGGATGCTTGCGGTCGCTTCGGACGAGCGCCTGCCGGCGTTCCCCGATGTGCCTACCTTTAAGGAACTCGGCTATGACATTGTGGGTGGCGCCTATCGCGGGGTTGCCGTTCCGGCGTCGACGCCTGAGCCCATCCGCCAGAAGATTTCCGACATCGTAACCGAGATCAATCACCGCCCGGATTTCGTCGAGAAGATGGAAAGCGCCGGCTTTGTGCTGACCGATATCGGTTATGACAAGATGGATGACTTCGTGGCTGCGCGGATCAAAGAATATACCGCTGGCGCCAAAGCGCTCGGCATTATCAAGTAACGGCGCGCGAAGATGGACATCATCGGCTATCTCGTGGACGCATTGACACCGCTCAATCTTGTCCTCGCGCTTGCGGGCGTGGTGCTAGGGACGATAATTGGTGCCCTGCCTGGGCTTTCGGCCACCATGGCGGTCGCGGTGCTTGTCCCCTTCACTTTCACAATGGATCCCGCCGCCGGGCTTATCGCCCTCGGCGCGATCTACACAGGCGCGATTTATGGCGGCGCCTTTGCCGCCATCCTCGTGAACACTCCGGGCACACCCTCTGCAATCGCGACAACTTTCGATGGCTTCCCGATGGCGAAACGAGGCGACGGCGGTCTGGCGATCTCGCTGGCTACTATCTCTTCTGTTGTTGGCGGAATGGTCGGCGCGCTGGCGCTACTCGTGCTTGCGCCTCCCCTCGCCAAGGTCGCGCTGGCATTTGGACCAACGGAATATTTCTGGCTGGCGATGTTTGGCCTGACGCTTATCGCGGCACTTTCGGTGGGCAATACCGTCAAAGGCCTCATCGGCGCTTGTCTCGGGCTCGTTCTATCGATGATCGGGGTGGCAGTGGTGGGTGGCGACGTCCGCTACACGATGGGAATGCAACGATTTCTGGCAGGTATCGACCTGACCTCGGCGATCATCGGGCTCTACTGCGTGCCCGTTATCCTGGATCTTGTGGCCAACGCCGATCCGCATTTGAAGCCCTCTGAAACGGGCGGGCTGCGCTTTCGCGAAGGCACGCGCATTGCACTAAAGCGTAAGTTCAACGTGATCCGCTCTTCCGTCATCGGCACCGTGATTGGTGTTCTGCCGGGAGCCGGCGGGTCGATTGCTGGGCTGGTGTCCTATTCGGAAGCACGCCGCACGTCGGAAAATCCTGAGAGCTTTGGCAAGGGCAACCCGGACGGGGTGATCGCCACGGAATCCGCAAACAATGCGACTGTCGGGGGTGGCTTTATCCCGACGCTCGTTCTGGGCATTCCTGGCACGCCCCCTGATGCGATCATTCTGGGCGCGCTGCTGGTGCAAGGAATCAAGATTGGACCGACCCTGTTCACGACGGACGGCAATATCGTCTACACATTCATCTGGGGCCTTCTGATCGCGACCCTTCTGATGCTGCCAGTCGGTCTACTGATCGGTCGCTATGCATATTCAACCATCGTCAAGGTGCCAAAGGCCGTGCTCGCTCCGACGGTAGCGCTGTTGACCATAATCGGCTCCTTCGCGATCCACTCGAACGTTGATGATGCCCAACTGATGGTTGGTCTTGGAATCCTCTCCTGGATTTTGAACCGATATGGATTCCAGCCCTCTCCCATTGTGCTGGGGCTGGTTCTCGGGTCGATCGCCGAACAGGGTTTCGTTCAGACCTATCTGATCGGTAATGCCTCAGGGCGCATGACGGAAATGTTCTTCATGCGGCCGATCAGCATCGGCATCATCTGTGCGGCGCTATTGACGCTCGGCTACCCATTCTGGGCGGACTGGAAGGCAAAGCGTCGTCGGCAACTCGGGCAAATTGCTGAGCCGATTGCCGATGACGGAACCGAAATTACTCCCGAGCATAAGCAACGAGATTTGCCCGAAGTAATGTTCGCGATCCTCTTCATTGCTCTCGGAATTACCATCTATCTGGGGGCATCCGGCATGTCGGCGCTCGGGTCGGTTTTCCCGAAGACGATCGCGGCCGTGTTGATCGCCTTTTCAGCCTTGCTGATAGTGATGAATTTGCGTCGCCCCGCTGGCGGATCGTTCAAGCTGGCCAATCGGAATACCGGGGCGATGCGTCGGATTTCGCTCGGTGTCGTCCTTCTGGCGTGGGTCTTTCTGATGCCAGTGATCGGCTTTCTCGTCACGAGCATGATTGCCTTTGTCGCGATCATGATCGTCGCGGACTATGACCGCCCCCCCGCGAAAACATGGGCAATCTGGATTCTATCCGGCCTGCTGATTTGCACCGGCTTCTGGTGGCTCATGGCAAATGTCCTGCTGCTCCGCATGCCCGCCGGGCTTTTGATCTAAACTGGAGAAACTTATGAGTAAACGTAATCACAAGATCGCCGCCATCGGCGGCGACGGGATCGGTGTGGAAGTTGTCGACGCCTGTCTCGAGGTTCTGCACGCGCTAGCGGAGAAAGACGGCGACTTCAGCTTTGCCGTCGAGAACTTCGACTGGTCGACCGACCGCTACAAGCGCACCGGGCAATTCATGCCCGCGGATGGCGCCGACCAACTGCGCGCCTTCGATGCCATCCTGTTCGGTGCGGTTGGCGCGCCAGATGTGCCTGACCACTTGACGCTCTGGGGCTTGCGCCTCGCGATTTGCCAGCCGCTCGACCAATACGCCAACGTGCGGCCTACCCGGGTGCTTCCCGGCATCCAGTCCCCCCTGCGCCACGTCAACGATGGTGAGCTCGACTGGGTGATCGTCCGCGAAAACTCGGAAGGCGAATATGCGGGGCAGGGCGGGCGCTCGCACCCCGGCCTGCCACTGGAGGTGGCGACGGATGTCTCGATCTTTACCCGCGCGGGGATCGAGCGGATCATGCGCTTTGCCTTCAAGTTGGCGCAGTCGCGGCCCCGCAAGCTCTTGACCGTGGTGACCAAGTCGAATGCCCAGCGGCACGGCATGGTGCTCTGGGACCAGATCGCCGCCGAAGTGGCGAAAGAATTCCCCGATGTCACCTGGGATAAGATGCTGGTCGACGCAATGACCGTGCGCATGACAATGGACCCAGCGTCGCTGGACACTATCGTCGCCACCAACCTGCACGCCGACATCCTGTCGGACCTCGCAGCGGCGCTTTCGGGCTCCATCGGCGTCGCGCCCACGGCGAACCTCAACCCCGAGCGCGAAACGCCCTCCATGTTCGAACCGATCCACGGCTCGGCTTTCGACATCACCGGCAAGGGCACCGCCAACCCGGTGGCGACCTTCTGGACCGCCGCGATGATGTTGGAAAATCTGGGTGAGAAACCCGCCGCCGACAGGTTGATGTCCGCGGTCGAGACCGTCACCGCGAACCCGGACCTGCACACGCCCGACTTGGGCGGTAAAGCCACCACCCGCATGGTCACCGACGCCGTCATTGAGGCCGTGCGCGGCCGCAACGACTGAGAGGCAGAGACATGGAAAGTAACCATCTGAACATCGCGGTCATCCCCGGCGACGGAATTGGCAAGGAAGTGATCCCCGAGGGGCTGCGCGTGATGGAGGCGGTCGCCAAGCGGCACAGCATCGACATGCGGTTTGACGATTTCGATTTCTCGTCCTGTGACTACTATCGCAAGCACGGCCAGATGATGCCCGACGACTGGAAGGATCAGATTGGAGGCCATGATGCGCTGTTCTTCGGCGCCGTTGGCTGGCCAGATACAGTGCCGGACCATATCTCGCTCTGGGGCTCGCTGATCCAATTCCGCCGCCAGTTCGACCAGTATATCAGCCTGCGCCCCGCGCGGCTGATGCCGGGCGTGCCCAGCCCGTTGGCGGGGCGCAAGCCCGGCGACATCGACATGTGGATCGTGCGCGAGAATACCGAGGGCGAATATTCCTCGATCGGCGGCAAGATGTTCCCGGACACGCCGCGCGAGGTTGTGATGCAGGAAACGGTGATGAGCCGGATCGGCGTGGATCGGGTTCTCAAATACGCTTTCGACCTGGCAGCAAAACGTCCGCGCGCCAAGTTGACCTCGGCCACGAAATCTAACGGAATTTCGATCACGATGCCCTACTGGGACGAACGGGTTGCCGAGATGGCCAAGGCCTATCCTGGTGTGAGCGTCGACAAGTATCACATCGACATCCTGACCGCGCATTTCGTTCTCAACCCCGACAAGTTCGACGTGGTGGTAGCGTCGAACCTGTTCGGCGACATCCTGTCTGATCTCGGCCCGGCCTGCACCGGCACGATCGGCATTGCGCCTTCGGCCAACATCAACCCCGAGCGGGATTTCCCCTCGCTGTTCGAACCGGTGCATGGCTCGGCACCGGATATCGCCGGGCAAGGCATCGCCAACCCGATCGGCCAGATCTGGGCGGGGGCGATGATGCTCGATCACCTCGGTCATGCCGAGGCCGCAGCGGATGTGGTTTCCGCCATCGAGCGTGTCTTGGCCGAGCCTGCCTTGCGCACCCCTGACCTTGGCGGGTCCGCGGACACCGTGACTTGTGGCAAGGCGGTAGCCGATGCAATCGGCTGAACACCTACTTCTGGCGATGCTGGACGCGGCGATTGCCGCCGCCGACCCTGCGACTGTTCTTGCTCGGCATCTGCCCCCGAAACCCGCGGGGCGATGCATCGTGGTCGGGGCCGGTAAATCCGCCGCCTCGATGGCAAAGGCGCTGGAGCAGGCATGGCCCGACGTCGACCTTTCGGGAGTTGTCGTCACACGGTACGGGCATAGAGTGCCGACCGAACGCATTCACGTCCGGGAAGCCTCCCATCCCGTGCCTGACGCCGCCGGAGAATGCGCTGCAAAAGAAATTCTCGCCGCCGCACAAGCTGCGGGGCCTGATGACCTTGTGCTGGCACTGATCTCTGGCGGCGGCTCAGCCCTGATGCCGCTGCCCGTTTTCCCCCTTACGCTGGACGAGAAGATCGAGGTCAATCGTCTGCTGTTGAAATCCGGCCTGACGATTGAGGACATGAACCGTGTCCGCCGCCGCCTTTCGCGGATCAAAGGAGGTGGGCTGGCCACGGCCGCAGCCCCCGCACGGCTGGTGTCGCTAGCAATCTCGGACGTGCCAGGAGATGACCCTGCCGCCATCGCCTCTGGCCCGACGGTTCCCGATCCCTCGGCCACCGAGAACCTGTCGCATCTTGTCACCCGGCTCGACCCCTCACTGCCGCAGGCGGCGCGCGACATCTTGCTCGCGGATCCTGAACCAGCAACCGGTTTCGTCCCCGACTTCCGCATCATCGCGACCCCTCAGATGTCGCTGGAAGCCGCGGCGCAGGTTGCCCGCGACGCAGGCGTTTCACCAATTCTGCTTGGCGACGCTCTGGAAGGCGAAGCGCGCGAAGTCGGCATCATCATGGCGGGAATAGCCAAAGCGGTGCGCACCCATGGCACGCCATTGCGAGCGCCAGCCGTTCTGCTTTCGGGAGGGGAAACCACCGTATCGATTGGCGACACAAAACCTGGGCGCGGTGGCCGAAACACTGAATTTCTGCTGTCGCTTGCTATTGCCCTCAACGGTTCTGAGCAGATTCATGCGCTTGCCGCCGATACCGACGGGATCGATGGCACCGAAGACGCCGCTGGTGCTCTGATCGGACCTGACTTTCTGGTTCGAAGCCAAGCGGTGGGGCTCGATCCGAACGCCTATCTTGGCGCTCATGACAGCTACAGTATTTTCGATCGGCTGGACGCATTGATCCGCACCGGGCCGACTCTGACAAACGTTAATGATTTCAGAGCGGTTCTCGTTCTCTGAAATTGAGATGAAGGACTCCATCATGATCCGCGACAGACGAGCCAAAATCGTTGCCACAGTCGGGCCAGCGAGTGGGTCTCCGTTCATGCTGCGCACCTTGTTCACGAAAGGCGTTGATACGTTTCGATTGAACTTCAGTCACGGTGAGCACGCGATCCACGCCGCGACGGTCGACGCGATCCGGGCGCTGGAACGAGAGGTTGGGGTGCCGATCGGTATCCTCCAGGACTTGCAGGGCCCCAAGATTCGGCTTGGCCGCATAGCTGGAGGCGAGCGGACGCTGTAACGTAGTGAAAAGATCGCTCTGGTGGCTGAGGACACCACGGACGATTTGCCAGCGATACCCTTGCCGCATCCCGAGATATTCGATGCAATCGCGCCCGGACACCGTTTGTTCATCGATGACGGACGGGTCCAGTTAACGGTTGTTGCGAAGACCCCGGGCCGGATCGAGGCCGAGGTTTTGGAAGGCGGAAAAGTCAGCGACCGCAAGGGTGTGAACCTGCCCGACTGTGTTCTGAATCTGCCCGTGCTAACCGAGAAAGACCGCGGCGACCTCGAATACGGCTTATCGCTTGGTGTTGACTGGGTTGCCCTTTCCTTCGTGCAGAAAGCCAGCGACATTGATGCTCTGCGCGCCATCGTCGGTGACAGTGTCGGGATCGTGGCGAAGATCGAGAAACCGTCGGCCTTGGACGAAATCGAAGCCATCGTCCGCAAGTCGGACGCGATTATGATCGCCCGCGGCGATCTCGGGGTGGAGATACCGCCGGAACAGGTGCCTGCTCGACAGAAAGAAATCATTGCGCTGTGTCGCCGCGAATGCCGCCCCGTGATCGTGGCAACGCAGATGCTTGAATCTATGACATCCTCACCCGCACCAACGCGGGCAGAGGCATCCGACGTCGCCACTGCGGTCTACGACGGCGCAGATGCGGTAATGCTCTCAGCGGAAAGTGCCACCGGCGCGTTTCCCGCCGAGGCTATTCAGGTGATGGATCGCGTCATCCGAAGCACAGAGGCGCACGCATTCTACGCCAAATCTATTGCTGCCAGCCGCGAGCCAGCTCCGACCCCCGCGGACATGATCGCCGATACAGCGGCAACACTAGCTTGTTCGCTTCAGTCAAAATGCATCTTGGCTTATTCCGTAAGCGGCGCAACCGGCGTTCGTATTGCCGCCCGTCGCCCCAAATTGCCGCTGATCCTCATGACCCGCGATGAGCGCGTATCGCGCCGGATGGCGCTAGTTTGGGGGATGCGGTCTATGCAGGAACCTTCGATCAGCGACTACAACTCGATGGTCTCCACCGCGAAAGACGAATGCGCACGCTTTTTGTCCCCGGCGATCGGCGATACGATGGTTGTCCTGTCGGGGTCACCTTTTGGCAAGGTCGGCAGCACCAACAACATTCGTGTCGCGAAGTTTCGATAACGGTGCCCCCAGCTTGAGAGCGCAATTCACGGGATTGATCTGACCTGCTCTGCCTATGTTTTTTGGACCGCCGGATGCGGAGTTTCCGGCCTTTGTTTCGATGGCGGGCGGGGCTGGTTGCACCAAAGCACGGACACCTGGACCTTCCGGTCCGGGTGCGCCTTTTTCCCGCAAATGCAGGAAACTCATTCTGTCTGGCGATGGCCCCCGTTGACCGGAGGCGGGCTGAGCGGGATTTTCCGCGGCCCTGACTCTTAAATAGGTTCGTCGACTCGGCTCTGTCGCAAACTTATCGATAGGATTTAAGTGGCTGGTCGCTGGACATAATTATGCTGCCAAACTCGCGAAGGTCTGGAGGGTGCTGGCGCCATTCGCCGGGATCTGACCTTTCCGGATCATGTGCGCGACCTCGATGCCAGCGATGGTGGCTTGAGGACGTCTTGAATGTCAGTAAGCGGTGTCTAAGCGGCACGTTGCCTGCGCCGGCGCGGACTGCGAGGTGATACCAATCTCAAGATGGGAGGGCGTTTCGCAATGGCTGCTCAGACTGAGTTTATCAGATCGATCGGAGTGGAGATCTTCGAACAAATAATTGCGAGACAGACCATATACCGAGCGCCTCAGAGGTATGCCTGATTGGCATCTTTAGGTTCGATAAGTCTCCGTTCGTGCGCCGTTCGCGGAAGTCAAGTTTTTCATGGGCCATGTCCGTTACCTTGCTTTCGCCAAGAAAGGAATTGTCGCACACCGGTTCGGCGTATGTCGCGTGCACCTGTGGACGCGCGCGGTCAACGTTGCGTTGATTATAAGGCAGTCTGGCCGATTGAGCCTGAAGGGCAATATCGCATAAAGCTGCGCTTCGTCCTGCTGGCCGAGCCGAATGGTGCCGGAAAGTCCACCTTGCCGAGGCAGCCCCCTCCTGCCGGAATGGCTCCTGAAAGGTTTTTTCGCCGATCTTCTGTTTTGACCGCTTGTCTTCGGTCAATCTCGGGCTTGGTCCCGAAGATGGTTCTGCAGCTTTCCTTTTGCTGTGACACGCCAAGCTGTCCGAGCGACCGTGGCCTTGCGGAAGCTCGTCGGGGGCCGGGCCCTCGCGAGCTGCCCCGGAGCCTCCTTCGGTGATGTTAAGCGAGGTCGGGAACGAACGCGGCGACCTGCTCTGCCTGCTGGATAGCCTGAAGTGTCTCGTGGCCGGAAAGTACCCCGGGCGCAAGCGCCCGGGCGCGTTCTGCCGTCATCAGGCAGTGCTCACGGCGCTGCCACGGAGAGAGCACAAAAGTGCACTCGTCGTTCCGCGTGCGCCATGTGATCACGCTTTTCCCAGTCAAAGGGTGATTGTGCGAAACGATGCCCACCGCTGCCCCCGAGCGCCGACAGGCAAGGATCATACCCTCCGGAAGCTTGTCATACTGTTTCTTGAGACGCCTGTCGCGGGCGGCTTCAGCGCGGCCTTCGCGGAGAATCTCCCGCGCATTGGGAAAGAGCCGCGCCAACTCCAGCAGACATTCCCCGAACATCGAACGGACTTCCGGAGAAGCGGAAAAGGCCTTTGGCAGATCCGCCCGGATCTCTGCCTGTTCCTCTGGCGCGAGGTCTTCCAGCGCTCGCGCGGGAAACTCCGTCTGCCGCAGAGCCAATGCAGCCCCCTCGAGAGCCGCGAGCACCTGAGAGACGAAGTCGGTGATCATCGAGAGCCATCTCCGTTTTTCAGGGGTCGAGAAATGGAGGCGGCTTGTGGCCGCAAGCCACTCATGTGTCCCTGACCCGACCGAAAGCTTTGCGGTCCAGCCGTAGAAACCGGTGATTTTCAGGCTGACGAGCGACGCGTGCCGATTAAGCGTCTCGACGCTGTACGTCGTGTAGCCGCCTCTGTGCTCCATCTCGAAGGTCTGGATGGTGCCGTCCTCCGAGATCCTTTGCGACCGGGCTTGATGGGCGTGCTGATAGATCAGGACCATTTGGCCTCTCCTTTCTCTTCCGGCCACTGGTCGACCAGCAGGGGCACCGCCAGGACCACCTGTTTCCAAGCCAGAAGGTCGAGGATCTCCGAGGCCGCGACATCGAGGTCATGCCGTATCGCCTCGCATCCCAGAATGGCCATCTCAATCGCGCACCGTACGCGTTCCGCCTCGAGAGAAGGACTGTCGTAGGGGCCGAGCTCCGCACAGGTTCCCCAGTGTCCGGCTTCGCTGAGCGCGTCGACAGCTGGTTCCACGATGCCCTTGAGACGGGCATCGTAGGGCGGAAGTGGTTGCGCGACGCCCAGCCGGAGGTACTCCCTGGTCAGTGTCTGTCCGAGACAACTGCAGAAAGATTTCATTTGCTCCGGCCTCGTGAGACCGAAGGTTGCCATGGTCCTGGCGAACATGTCGGCCTGGCCGATGAGTGCGGAAAGGGTGAGGCCACAGGGGCCGGTGGCCTTGAGGGACATAGGGGGCTCCTGTCTCCGAGAATGTCACCGCGATCGGGCGACGGCGGCGCAGCGCCTTGGGGACGCCTGGAGAGGAGGTGGGTTTTTCTGAACGACGGAAAAGCTGCCGGGCAGATAATTTTTCTCCTTTTCTTTTCAGACCCTTGCCGGAGAACCGGACTTCCTGCGCGGGTCGCCGAGCGGTACTGTCGGCTGACTGCGGTGACACCCTCCGCATCAGTCCCTTCGCCGGCCGTCCGGCTGGCATGGCCAAGTTGATCGCTTCTCGGATAGCGCGGCACCATGGCCATACCGACCTCATTGTCGCGACTGACGGCCTTCCGTTTTCCTCGTGAAATCGTTGCCTTCGCGGTGTGGCCATATCATCGGTTTGCTCTCAGCACGGCGGATCTCGAGGGGCTTCTGGCGGAGCGTGGCATCATGGGTCAATCGTGAAGCGGTTCGTCTTTGGGTGAACCGTTTTGGGGCTCGGTTCGCAGCTTGTATCCGGCGCGACCGGCCCCGACCGCAAGACAAATGGCATATGGATGACGTGGTCTCCCCGATCGACGGAGGGAAACTTTGGCTGTCGCCTGCAATCAATGGCAATGGAGATGTACTCGACATTCTGATCCAGCCTCGCCGCAACGCCAAAGCCGCAAAGCGTTTCTTCGGTCGACTGGTTGCAGCCCATGGCGAACCGCGTGGTGTCATCACGGACAAGCTGTGCAGCTACACCGAGCCAATCAAGGCATTACGCCGGACGCCGCCCTTCGTGCGCACAAGGGGCTCAACAACAGGATCGACGGGTCACACCGGCCGACGCGAAAGCGGGAAAAATGATGGGTCGTTTCAAGTCACCGCCTGATCCTACGATTTCTCGTCGCCCACGACTAAATCAATACGATCTTTCGTCCCCGCCGCTATTGCCATTCGGCTCTCTCATACCGCCATGCCAGAGCCGACCCGTTCAAGCTGTGGCAAGGTTATGCTGCTGATTTATCGTACCTGATTGGGCGATCTCACGCTTATTCCCGTCCACGGCAGATAACTTGGCAATGCCATCGATACCCCAGTGTATTCACTCACCCGTCGGCATCACAGTGCTCCCGCAAACGGATCTTGCGATTTAGGCATGTGCGCCAGTTGCCAAGGGGCGTCCCTAAAGTGAGGTAATAGCGGGTATGCAGCAAGCGGAGGCAGTTTTACTTGAGATGTTTTCTCGCCGCCCATAAAAGCAGCAGGGAAGGCGGGGCTTGAACAATCTGGCACCGCTTTCACCTCCCTGTTGGACTTTGGCCGAGCTTGTCTCGGCCTTTTTTTGTCCAGTGGTGCTCAGAGGAGTGACACGGCCCCACCCGAAAGGGGGTACGGACAGCGGGGCTCAAGGCCGCATGCGTTGAAAGCAGGAGATTTCGTATCTCCGGTGTCTATCATTCCACCATTTCGCCTGGTGCCTCGGGCAGGATTTGAACCTGCGACCAATCCGTTATGAGCGGACAGCTCTAACCGCTGAGCTACCGAGGCGTAGCAGGGAAACGCCGTAAGCTTTTGCGCAATTTATGCTGGCATCTCAAGTGTGCGCGAGTGGAAAAAGGGCGTGGGGACCACATCTTTGGAGCTTAGTCATGCGCTCCGAGGAGGCTTCCGATCGGCGCCCAGAACATGATGTTGACGTGAGACACGAAAAACCCCCGCTGCCTGTGCTGCGGGGGCTCGTTCTCGACAGTGCCAAAAATCTTTCAGAGGCCGCGCGCGACGCGGTCGATGTCTCCGCGGAGCAAACCAATATCTTTAAGCTCACGATCCGACAGGCCGTGCAGTTCTTGGCGCGTAACGCGCGCCTCGTTCCAAGCGAGCAGAGCTGAGAAGATGTTCGCGAAGACTGCGGCCACGCCTCGGCCAGCAACGCTGCGGTTCAATTCCATCGTCGACATGACATGACCCCTTTCCAAAATGCCCGGTTTCAGGGCACTATTTCCATGGCAAAGGAGATATATTGTGCAGTTGCAGAAAAGTAGTCGTCGCGGCGGCAAAGTCGGTATGCGCAGGGTGCAAGTCGAATTTAAAAAATAAATACAAAACAGTCATTTATGGTTTGATCTCTTTCGATCGTCGGGCGGACGAGAGGGAGTGCAGCGGAAATGTGCAGGTGCAGCACGAAGCGGCTTTGAGTCGACCAGCCGACAGCAACGGGGCGGACAACTACGATCCCCCGTATGTGCCGCGGTGCTGCGTGTATCAGGGTCGCTGGCGCAATCGCTTGTGGTCACAGCTTCTGCTGTTCCCAAGGGGCAGCTCCCATGTCATGCGCGCACTACAAAACGCCCCTGTTTCCTAATACGTGCCGAGGCATGACCCGCTACTTATCGGTCGGAGACGGCTTTCACTGAAAAGCACGGGCAAAGATGAGCGGCGTCAGGTCCAGAGACTCCGGTGACCAAGAACCGGGTCTCCCGGGCTGTGATGTCCATTGACCATCTCCATCTCGCACCGCGTCTGACCTGCGCCCTCCAACTTATCAAACCGGCACCCTCTGCGGTATCGGGTGTGCTATTCAATATCACTTCTTGATAAGCAGCTCATCGAGAGGCTTATCAGCCTTCAGGTGCTCCTTGACCCATGCCGGTTGGCGTCCGCGTCCGCTCCAGGTCAGGGCGGCGTTTTCTGGATGCTGGTACTTCGGTGGATGCGGCGTCCTGGCGCTTTTTGCCGTCGCCGCACCGGTGAGGTCCGAGAGCGAATAGCCTTTTTCGCGCGCTACGGCCTCAATGGCTTGTAGCGCCTCGCGCCGCTTTCTGGCTTCGTAGTTCTGGATGGCTTTCGCGACGTTTTTCTGGAGAGTTTTGAGTTCATCCAGATCAAGTTCTTCAAGATTGAATTTGTTCATCTGTTTCCTCTGAACGTCGCATCATCCCTATTGCCTATGGTGTTCTCGCCGGGCAAGCAAGCCGCCGATGCTGGGCTCGCGTTTTCCAAATCACGTTATTGACCCATTTGATCCGCGCGAAACACCTTTCAATATTCAAATTTGTTTTTTCAATGACGTTTTGACCTTAGCTAGCCGCAGCATTCGACCCCCCGACCGTTGTCGTTGAGGCAATCAAGGGACAAGGCGAAGATTCGAAATTGACCGTTTGGGGGGGCGGTGAAATCTGAGGTTTTTTTTGGGAGCCGCAGATCGCGGTCGTCAGTGTTGGCGCCAACTAGAACATCCAAGCGAATAAATATATGGCTGGCTTGTCCATAACTCCGATGGACGTTTAAGGCATGAAAAATGAGGATCGGGCAAGAGACATGATCGACATCCAGCCTCTCATGATCCTGCGCGAAATCGACCGAACGGGAAGCTTGACCGAGGCGGCGGACCGTCTGAGTCTCACGCAGTCAGCGGTCAGCCATGCGATCCGGCGCTTTGAGGAGCGGCACGGAGTAAAGCTCTGGGAACGCGAGGGGCGCAAGCTGCGGCTGACGCCGACGGGGGAGTATCTGCTCGGTCTGGCCGCGCGTGTGTTGCCGCAGCTTGAACATGGCGCCTCGGTGCTGGAGGACTATGCCCGTGGACGGCGGGGGGCGCTCCGGGTCGGGATGGAGTGCCACCCCTGTCAGGATTGGCTGATGCGGATCGTCGATCCGTTCCTCGCTGCATGGCCGGATGTCGATCTCGACGTGACTTCGGCCTTTCAATTCGGGGGGCTCGCCGCCCTATTGGGACACGAGATCGACCTGCTTGTCACGCCCGATCCGGTCGAGCGCCCGGGCCTCGAATATCGACCGGTGTTCAACTACGAGCTGGTTCTGGCCGTCGCCGATGACCACCCGCTTGCCCGCAAGCGGCAGGTCGCGCCCTCCGACATGGTGCGCGAGACGCTCATCACCTATCCGGTGTCGCGCGAAAGACTTGATATCTATAGCAAGTTCCTCGTGCCCGCTCATGCCCTGCCGCGCAGGCATCGCACGGTCGAGACCACCGACCTGATGTTGCGGCTTGTGGCGTCGGGGCGCGCGGTCAGTGCGACACCCGACTGGCTGCTGCGAGGCGCCAAGGGCGTGACTGGCGTGCGCATCGGCTCCGGTATCCCGAAGTCCATCCATCTCGGCTACCGGGCGGGGACATTGCCGAGTTATTTCGAAGGTTTCATGCAGCTGGCGGACTCCGTCGAAATCTGACGACGTGACCTCGGTCGTCGGGCCGGAAATCCGCGCCGCATCGCATGACAGCCTGTCATGGTAATCCGATAAGAAGTCATTTTTATTCATGCGGAGTCTGCGGCAGAAGGAGTCATTGCCAGACGGGCAGGGCCGCACGGCCTTCGCCACCGGATTCAAGAACATTGACAGGAGACCCGGACCGCCATGACCGAGCCCTTCGCATTCCAGATCAAGAGCCAAAGGTTCGACGAAACCTACACGCCCGAGAGCGGCACGCGGCTGACCACGAATTTCGCGAACCTCGCACGCGGAGACCACCGCCAGCAGAACCTCGCGAATGCGCTGCACATGATCGACAACCGGTTCAACGATCTGGCCAGCTGGGACAACCCGCAGACGGATCGCTACGCGGTCGAGCTGGACATCATTTCTGTCGATCTGGACCTCGGCGGCAGCGGAGAAGCCTTCCCGGCGATCGAGGTGCTGCAGACGACCATCCTCGACCGCAGAACCGTCGCCCGCACGCAGGGGCTCGTCGGCAACAATTTCTCGTCCTACCTGCGCGACTACGATTTCAGCGTGGTCCTGCCCGAGCACAACAAGGGGCGGGCCAGCTTCAGCCTGCCCGACGATTTTGGCGAGCTTCATGGCCGCATCTTCAAGGCCTTCCTTGCCTCGGATGCCTACAGGGCGCGGTTCTGCAAACCGCCGGTGATCTGCCTGAGCGTATCGGAAACCAAGAGCTACGAGCGCAGCGCCAACCTCCACCCCGTGCTTGGTGTCGAATATGTCCCAAGCGGCGCGTCGCTGACCGAGCAGTACTTCGCCAAGATGGGTCTGCAGGTGCGCTACTTCATGCCGCCGAACAGCGTTGCGCCGCTGGCCTTCTACCACTGCGGCGACCTGCTGAACGACTACACCAACCTCGAACTGATCGGCACCATCAGCACGATGGAGGCCTTCCAGAAAATCTATCGCCCCGAGATTTACAACGCCAATTCCGTGGCGGGCCAGACCTTCCGGCCCAGCCTCAAGCATCAGGACTTCTCGCCGACCCGCGTGGTCTACGACCGGGAAGAACGCGCACGTCTGGCAGCCGCGCAAGGCAAGTTCGCCGAGGAAACCTTCATCAAGCCGCATCGTGCCCGGCTGGCCGAATGGTCTGCACAGTTCGCTGCCTGATCCATAAACCAAGAAAGACATAACCATGACCAAACTTCTCCCCACCTCCACCGCCGGCAGCTTGCCGAAACCCGCTTGGCTCGCCGAGCCTGAAAAGCTCTGGTCGCCGTGGAAGATGGACGCCGAGGCTCTGGCACAGGCCAAGCAGGATGCGCTGCGCGTGACCCTGGCCGAGCAGCGCGGCGCGGGCATTGATATCGTCAGCGACGGCGAACAGACCCGCCAGCATTTCGTCACCAGCTTCATCGAAGGGCTTGAGGGCGTTGATTTCGAGAAACGTGAGACCGTGCGCATCCGCGACCGCTATGACGCAAGCGTGCCCACTGTGGTCAGCGCCGTGTCCCGCCCTCGCTCGGTTTTCGTCGATGATGCGACATTCCTGCGTGCCCAGACCGATGCCCCGATCAAATGGGCGCTGCCCGGGCCCATGACCATGATCGACACGCTCTATGACGCGCATTACCGCAGCCGGGAAAAGCTGGCCTGGGAATTCGCCAAGCTTCTGAACGAGGAGGCGAAAGAGCTGGAAGCCGCCGGGATCGACATCATCCAGTTCGACGAACCCGCCTTCAACGTCTTCTTCGACGAGGTAAACGACTGGGGCATGGCTGCGCTGGAACGCGCCATGGAGGGGCTGACGTGCCAGACGGCCGTTCACGTCTGCTATGGCTACGGCATCAAGGCAAACACCGACTGGAAGGCGACGCTCGGCTCGGAATGGCGGCAGTATGAGATGATCTTCCCCGCGATCCAGCAGTCCAGCGTCGATCTGGTTTCGCTCGAATGCCACAACTCGCACGTTCCGCTGGACCTGATCGAGATGCTGCGCGGCAAGAAGGTCATGGCGGGCGCCATCGACGTGGCGACCAACACGATCGAGACGCCAGAAGAGGTCGCCGCCACGCTCCGCAAGGCGCTGCAATTCGTGGATGCGGACAAGCTCTATCCCTGCACCAATTGCGGAATGACGCCCCTGTCGCGTCAGGTCGCGCGCGGCAAGCTCGAGGCGCTGAGCGCAGGGGCCGAGATCATCCGCCGCGAATTGGGGGCGACTGCCGCGGCATGACCTCTGCGACGTTGGACATCGACCCCAAGGCGCTGCGCGATTGTTGCGGCCGTTTCGCCACCGGCGTGACGGTCGTCACCACCCGCACGCCCGAGGGCGATCATGGCATGACGATCAGCGCCTTCATGTCGGTCTCGCTCGAGCCGCCGCTGGTATGCATTTCGGTGGGACGCCGGGCGCGGATGCTGCCGAAGCTGCGGGCCTCGGGGCGTTATGCGGTCAATATCCTGACCGAGGACATGCGCGCACATGCCCTGCATTTCGCCGGCCGACCCGATGCGTCGCTAAGCGATCTGTTCGAGGACCGGCACAGCCTTCCGGTCCTGCGCGGTGCGGCGGCGGTGCTGGTGACGGAGGTGACCGAAACGGTCGAGGCCGGGGACCATGTGTTGCTGATCGGCGAGGTCCGGCATCTCGAACACGAGCCTGTCGCCCGTCCGCTGCTGCATCACGCCGGCCAGTTCGGCGGCATCAGCGGTCACGCGGCCTGAGCCGGGCATGCGTGATCATCGGGGCCTGCCATGGTGCGATAGAGGCGACGATGCTCTGATCCAGCTCATGCCGCCCCTTCTTCCTTATACAGATACACGCGACCGGCGACACCAATGCGCCGACCATTGAGGAACGCCTCACCCTTCATTGGCTTCTGCTTCCTCGTCCGTTCACGCCACGCCTGCGTCTTGGCCCTACGCCTCGCTTTCCGCTGTGCGGTATCGGTTGGTATTTTCAAAAAGATACCACAGAAGCGCATGTATCATAAAAACTGCATTTCTTGGGAAGGGCGCGGTTCTCTCCGTTTCGTTGCTTACAGCAGCACGCTCTTGACACATTGCGATTCCGCCTGGAGGGATCAGCACCCGTCACATCTCATCAAAGTTAAGGAAATCTCAGATTTCGGCCCCAATCGATTTCCCGCGAAAATTAAACATACCAGTCTCATTGCCAGACGCGGTTTCTGAAGGTCTTCTGATGTCTATCAGGGCGAAATCAACGGTTCGCGGCAAAGAACGGCAATCGAGGCTGCCCTCCCAGAAGTTCTGCTGACAGGATATGAGATCTTCGTAGACAAGTTCGCGTCGCCCGATCCAACCGGCAACCACGTATTGGCTACTGAAATCGCAACGTTTGCCTCGGTGAACGTGACGGACAAAACAGTGCCGACTTTCCGCCGGAAGCTCTCGACCCGCCCTCCAGGCGGTTTCCGCCGCCGACATCATCGCCGATACGAGCTGGAGCCCGCGAAGGCCATATTGGCGCTGCGCCGAATGCGCGAACGCTTCAAGAACCCAGCGCTCGATGTGGCGGCCTTGGTTCACAAATCTGAAGCAGAGGGCCTTCTGCAACTTGTAACCCTCATAGACGCGTACCAGTCGGTCCTTTAGCTTGGACTACTGCCCCCAGTCGAAGGCGATTTCGACGAGCACGCGGCGGCCGAGGCCGTAATTGTTGACCCGAAAATCCACGATCATGTCCTGACCGCGCGTGTCGAATTCACCCGCGTCCTGAACGCCGGGCAGGCCGATCGAGCGAAGTTGCGGCAATTGCTCCATTACGTGACGGGCCTTGTAGAAGTCTCGCTCATCAAGGTGCGTCCGGATCCTGTCCTTGAGGTACGTCTCAAGGTCTTCAGTGCGGCCTGTATCGATCGTCCTGGCGGCCAGCGCTTCCGGAAGCCCCAAACTGTTTGCCAGCTGGATGAATACATCGCGGAAACCGGTATTGGGCTTGAGCCAGACGGCCCGCGAGCCGAAGGAAGAATAGTCGACCGTCTCGTCGGAGCCTTCGGCGGCGACACCGAGGACTTCAAGGAGGGGATATTCATCCTCATACTGGAATTCAGCTTCGCAATACTCTTCGACGGCCTTGACCAACGTTTCCATGTCGCAGTCCCGCGGCAGTGCGAAATCGGCCTCGTCGAGCAGGATTCCTTTGTGTCTCAGATCGCTTCCCATGATGTTCTCCTTTTTGATGTGGTGACGACTGGCAGTCCTTGGCTTGGCCCCGCCTTTTGGTGGCTTCAGCGCTTGCCGCGCAACCACTCCAGCGGAGGGCACGGTTGTGCGTCGCGTGCCAGGCTCTCGATCGGCGGTAGAGCCAGCCTGTCGCAGGTCGCACCTGCGGCAACCAGATGATCGCGCCAATTCGATACGGTACGCTCGAATGTCTCCCGCCGACGGATGAAGTCGGAAGGGCGTGTGATATCGCGCGTCACCAGGCACATATGAGCTTCGATCCGCTCCCGAGCGGTCGCGCCCAATTTTCGCAGTGCGTCGCGGTACAGGATACCTATCGCGTCTGGAAAATAGACGACCTCCACTGGTCCGCCGGAGCCGATCATTCGAAGCAAGCTCTGTGCTCGGGTCAGGACGACCGTCGGAAGGTAGCGGTCGTAGGCGATCGCGCGGGCGAGGGCCCAGCGTTGCTCGAGTTCGACCGTCTTGGGGATCAGAAGGGCACCCTTGTGCATTGACCTCCAGAGCATCGGATCAATCGATTGGCTGGCGATCGGGTCGCTCGATTGGTCAAACGCCACCCCGCCGAGTACCCCTTCGATGACCGAAAGGGTCTGGTCGTCATAAAGGCGGCGGACGGTCTGAACCGGGAGTCGTGTCATCGGATATGGTCTCCAAGCATGGGATAGGTTCTGCGATGGATCGCTCGTGCGCGCCTGGAGATTTGCGGGCAGTTCGCAGCGGGACAGCTGAGTCATGGACGTCCTCGTCAGTTGCTTCGGAGCCGGTATGGCTCCCGGAGAGGAGATGGTTTCTTTTGGCAGCGCTCGGAAATCCGCCGGGACATTTTTCCGGGGAAGACGAGACGAAACTGTAGGTCTGGAACGGACCCTCCAGTGGTATCGAGTGCCCCACAAAGGCGGACGGTTGTCGGTCAGAATGCCGGTGCAAGGTCACCCTGGTTGCGCGGTGATGTCGTGGTTCTGGCCAAAAGGGGAGGCGTGACCTCTTCGAAGACGGCGGCGTCTGCCTCGTTGATCCTCTGAATGGTCTGGCAGACCGGATCGAAGATGCCCTGCCTGAAAGCAGCCATGACTTGCACATCCGGGGCTCTTCCAGCGTTCTGCTGGCGGCAGATGCTTCCGAAAACGGCGACAATTTCACCAAGTTCGGTCTCTACGAGGTGCAAGAGGTTCAGTTCAGGGTGGCCACAAGATCGACCGCGGGAGGTGGAGTTCCTTCTTGGTTCCAGCGACCGGCCGGCCTGGCGGGTGAGGTCCGCGCTTTTGGATGCCGGGGCCTTCCCTCGACCAAGGTGGCTGAGTGTCTTTCCTCACGCGCCTCACTGTCCAAGCCAGAAAGGACTGCCCGAAAGCTTCCGCTTCGGGCGGTCCGGGTTTCTGAGGGGGCAGCGTCCCGTAGTCACACCTTGGGGTGCGCCATGTAGCGGACCGGCAGCTCTCGTTTTGCCTTCGGCCTACGTAGAATGACCTCTTCTCTACGCTCCTGCGCGACCTCCCAGACAATACGATACCGGAGACGGGCGGTCCGGGTCGCAAGATCGTCAGACGCACGCGCAGCCTGTTCCTCCCGCAGGAGCGCCAGGCTCTCGATCGCGTTGGGAAGTCCGATCGACACCTTTTCGTCGACGACTCTGATGGTCTCGGCCAGCTCTTCGTCCGTCATGAGGTGGCGTGACCCGGCCCGCTGTGCCGGGCGAAACTGGAGTTCCATGATCGCGCTAACCGGAGCCAGGTCAGTGGTCCTGGGTCGACGCTTGGGTCTGATGGTCCCATCTCGGACCTCACGGCGGGCTGCCGGGACTAAGGGCAGCATCACGAGACACCCGCGAGCCGACGTGCATCGGCCTCCATGACTTCACGCTCTTCTTCGCTGGCCGTTTCGGGAAGCAGGGTCAAAGTGAACTCGCGCTCCAGACGGCGTGCGGCATAGAACGATGTGGCGAGAGTCTGAACCGCAGTAAGCGCCACACTACATTTCGCCGACGCCTTGGGATAGACCTGCGCTGTCGTGCACGCGACCAGGAACCAACCGGTCGCGCCGCGCTCCAAGATGCATTCCGTCGATTTGGCCCCGTATGAGTAGCTGCTCGCAGACGGCCCCGCAGGACGGCAGGTGACCCGCGCGCCCTTCCAGGCCGATTTCGGAAGAACCTTCCCGAGCTGCTTCTCTGCATCTTCGGCGAAAGCGCGCAGGGCCTGGGCTTCCGTCAGGGTAAATGCTCGGGCCTTGCCGTTCACCGAGGCAAATTCGGCTTCGATCTTGGCGGTGTTGGTTATGTTAATACGCATAGATATTCCTTTCAGTGTGTTAAGGGGTGTCAGAAGGAGCTGGGGTCATTCCAATCCCCATGGAAATTGTCTGGATCGGAGGGGCGGGGTATTGTCGCGAGACAGGCCGGAGACACGCCCGGGCCGATGCAATCGACCAACATACGCTGCTGAGTTCCGCCGGTTGACAGCCTCTGAAGCGCTGCGCGCGATCGGCCGGGGCTGCGCGCGCCTGTCGTAAGGCGGGCAAGACGTCGGTCGAGAGACTGCCGGATGGCGACGGTGGTGAGCGAATACGTCATTCGGGTACTCCTTGGTGACGAGGAGAATCTGGTGTCGTTTTTCCTGGCGCGGAAACGCCGAAGCAAAAAAAATCGAACTTTTTTAGATTGTCGCAATAAGACAGTAACTTGCGGGTTCTTTGCGTCGAGGCTGGGAGGTGTGCCTAACCGGAGCCCCTGCTGACGCTCGCATCCGCGAGCGGCAATGATGCGCCCCCGTCTCCGCGATGAGCTCGATCTCGATGGAGATTCCCGGTCCGGACGCTGGCCTGCGGACGCGCGCTGCTTGGACGCGCAGAACAGGAATGTGCTCTCTGCGCGGGGCTGTTTCGAGGCGTTCCAGCATGTGCGCCGGTGCGATACTGATCAGGAGCCGCCGCTCATTGGGCTGCCGGAGCTCAACCGACGTCCGGATTCCGAGAAGTCGCTAAAAGGACAGGGCGCTGGCCGAGGCACGGACCGGGGTGGCGCGCAACCGCATGAAGTTTATCCGGAAGGAAGGCATCGATACATGCAATTTTGGCCATGGTGGTTCGTTTGAGAACACAAGGAAATCACACCTCGCGGCCCGCCTTGCCCTTGCCCGATCCGCCTGCGATATCAAGCACAAGCAAATCTAGCGAGGACACCATGACCACCGTAGACAATCTTCCTGCAACGCTTCCAGCCGATCAGATCGTGTCCGGGGCACTGCAACTCTTCGATTTTGGCACCCTCATGATCACTGAGCAAGCGCCGGATGGGAAGATTATGGCTGCGCTCCTTGGCGAAGAAGATGAGGATCTCGCCATCAAACTGCCTATGCGAACGGGCGAGACTGCCAGCGAACTTATCGCCCGCTTCGACGACGATGACGCGGAGTTCTGCACCATGTCAGAGACGCTGCTGGCGACCCGCGACCAATTGCACGCCTCGCTCGCAGCCGAGAAAGCTGAATTCGTCACGTGGGCTCGTTCCACACTCGCCGACGCGATTGTCGTGGCCGAACTTCTCCTTGAAATGGAGCAAGTCACACCACAGACCGCCGAAAACCTTAAATCCTCTGCGGCGATCTCAGCTGCGGCAGTCGACGCGATGGATGGCGCATGAAGAAGCTCAAGACGTGTGGAGCTTAGGCTCCAGGATCTTTGATTTTCAAAGCCAGAAAGTGGCAGTTGCGGCGAGGGCTACGGCGGACAGAAAGATCTTCGGGCACCTGTCGTAGCCGGTCGCAAAGCGGCGCCAGTCCTTGAGCTTACCGAACATGATCTCGATACGGTTGCGCCGCTCGTCGTATTTGATGGGCTTGCCTCGGGACTTCCGACCCGGGATGCAGGGCTTGATGCCCTTGTCCTGCAAGGCTTCACGATACCAGTCGGCATCGTAGCCCCGATCGGCCAGCGGCCATTCGGCCTCGGGCAGGCTGCTCAGCAGGGGCGCCGCATCGGTGTCGTCGCTGACCTGGCCGACTGTCATGAAGAACTTGATCGGGCGGCCGTTCGCGTCCGTGACGGCATGCAACTTGGTGTTCATGCCACCCATTCTCAGGAAAACGATCCCCCGGCTCGTTTTCTGATCTTCGAACTCCGCCCAATCAGCCTGCCACGCCCCCCTTTTTCAACCGCAGGCTCGAAGCCGTGCGGTGCGCCTTGAGATAAGTGGCGTCGATCATCACTGTCTTCCGGTCGGCGGCCTCGGAAGCAAGCCCCACCATCATCCGGGCGAAAACACCCTGTTCGTGGCCTCTATCGGACCGGTGGCGTTCAGCCACTCACCTCCAGCGCTTCCATCGATTGCGGAGAGTCTTCGGTGGACCATACTCTGGCGGCGCATCGGACCAACGCAAGCCATTACGATTGATGAAGATTATCCCGCTCAAGACCCGCCGATCATTGGCCCGCAGTTTGCCATGGCTCTTTGGAAGTGAGGAAGATTAGAAAACAGTCCAGTGGACTGTTTTCCTGACGAACAGCCGCAGCCGCGCATCTTTTCGTCGCTCAGCCAGAAAAGACTGCTCATCATGCCCCCATCAGTTCGGGAGCGTGAATCTCGCCTGCAAACCTTCGGTGCGGCGCAGGCTCGACGCGATGTTCCATCTCGTGGATGAAATCCTGCTGCCGAGCGCGGCCGGAAAGGGCAAAAGTGGACGACGTTTACGCCGCCCGCAGCCGGATCATACTGCCACTACCGTGGCTGACTATTGCTCCGCCGTTCTCACCTTTGCCCCCGAAGCGAAAGAACCTATGCAGACCATCCGCAGATGAGCACGCCTTCGTGCCTCACCAAGGCAAGAAGACGAGTCAGTAGGACCCGGTAATGCGGGAGCGCGTCTATCCAGCTTTCGGGCTCCCTGTCGCAGAAGTGGGTCGGTATCTCATCGATGAATTTTCGTCTCGACTTCGGACGCCGGGCGTCGATCGGCTTGAGCGGTTGTCCGTTAGCCTTCATCTCGGCCTCGATCTTCCCGAGCACGGCTGCAACCATCGGGCTCGTGACATAGAAGTCGTCATAGGGTTCGACGGTCACGTGCGGCTCGGCAGACAGGAGGTCAAGCAACCTGTGGTGATTGCGGAACGCGAGCAACGCGTCCTCATTTTGATTGTAAAATCCGTAGTCCAGACCCATGGAATTCTCCTTTTCATAGGTGAGATGTGTGTCGGTGCGGCTGCGCGAATGGCGGTGCCGGATATGGAAAGTACCGTCCGCAGCGCGAACAGCTCTCTGACGGGGCGTTTCCCGGGCGGTCGCCAATACAATTGCGAAGATTTTTTCTACTGCCAGCTTCATTGCTTCCTGGCGGTCCCTCAACGGAACAGGCCTCTGGTCCGATGCGTCAAGAGGTATGCACATTGCCGGGTATTTCAGTAGCAGATGCGCCCGCCATTTGCCTTGGAGGCGGTGGAGAAGCAGCGCGTCGAGATTACTCCGCCGCCCCCAAGTCCGCATTTTGCGCTCTTCGGTCGGGAGGCCAGGGTCGACAGGCACTTCGGGCCCAACCACCTCCGTCATCCGCATGATGTTCGCAAGGAGCGCGCGCCCGGCTTGCAGGTCCTCATCTGAGAAGTCGTCGCGCATCAGAACGGTGTCGTGTCTATTTTTCATGATTAAGCCTTTCTTTCAGGGCCGAATTGCGTCTTCGGGCCCGACTAGGAGATGGGTTTGGAAGTCCAGCCGCGGAAATCATTAGTGGCCTTAGGACAGCATTGGCGGCCGGTAGCGACTTGCCGGGGGGCTAGCGAGGCAGGTGTCGATGACGTTTCCGTTGTTCATGAGGGACTCCTTGGTGGATATGCGGTGCCAGCGATGGCCATGTTCAGAAGTTGGGTTGATCATGCGATCTGCGGAAACCCGATCGAGCGCAAAGTTATCTGAGGGTTGGATCGGGCGGCGCCTTGGGCAGACTGAAGGGCAGGGTCGGACAGACCGCGTTCGGGTTGGGCGTGCCGTCGACCTCGGCGTCGATTGGTTTGGCGCCAGAGCTGCTCGACCCTCGGTAGCTTCAGGCCCCCGCAGCAGACTGACGCGGCATGAAGGTGGTCGAGCCAACGCCGCACGGTCTTCTCGAAAGGGTCATTGCGGCGGACAAGATCCCTCGGGCAATGAATATCACGCGTCAGGAGACACATTCTCGCCTTGGCCGGCCGGGTCGTGTCATCCTCGAGTAGGGTCCCGCCGCCTTGGTGCAGGATGCCGATGGCATCAGGAAAGTAGACCACCTCGATCGGCCCCAGGCCGCGGCAGGCTCGTTCCATACTTTTGGCTCGGGGAAGGATAACCGTTGGAAGGATGCTGTCCGATGCTACAGCCCGTGCGAGTGCCGAGGCAGTCTCAGCCGTGATACGAGGCGTCAGGGCACGGAGCGCCTTGTGCAGGGAACTCCAGTCTGCTGGGTCGATAAGCACGCTGGCGAAAGGGTCACTTGCCTGATCATATGGGGCTCCGCCGATGAGGCCTTCGATGACCTGAAGCGTTTGGTCTTGATAGAGTCGTGGGACAGTCGTGATGGGCAGCAAGGTCATCCTACGTCTCCCCATGATACTGACAGAGACTGTTCATCGCGCGGCGAAGTTGCTTTCCGAAGCGAACTTTGCCTGAAGGGCAGGGGGCAGGGCAGGGGCTGTGTCATGGGGTGATCCTCGGTGACGTTGAGGAGGGGCGTTCCTCCCGCTGAAGAGGAGGTGAGATCGATCCCAGAATGCCGGAAACCGATTGCTGCATGACGTTGCGTTAGGCGAATTTTGGGCGCGCTCGCTGCTGGGTCCGCCGCGGGTTTCGAAGTGCTGGTTGCTACGAAACGGACGGTCTGTCGTCTGTAAGAAGAGACCTGCCCGATAGCCAAAGACTGGAACTCAAAGAGCGAATGCAACGGGCCCCATGAACGCCAGTGAGCGCGATACTTTCGATGAATTTTCCCGACCGAATGCGTGCAGCATTCGTGCCTGAAGCCATCGAAGGCGATGTGCTGGAGGTCTAAGATGGTTGCGGGGAGCACTCGGGCCGCGTGCCAAAGGTTGCTTCTCTTGGGACCGTGGGAGCGAACCGCGCATCTGAGCTAATGCGGGTTCGCGAGTCGCATCCGGGTCACGACAGGGCGTGCGTTGCTATGAATTCCAACGCGCCGAGGGATGACGAACATCTAATCAGGGATGTTCGGAGCGGCACACGAGCTTAGTCGACAAGGAGCCTCGTCATGCACAGCCTTCCACGTTTCCACCGAAGCCCAGTCCCTGAAATGTTCGCGGGCGGCTTATGCCTGGTGCGACCAAAAAGACTACCCCCCAAAAACCGTTCGGCATTTCTGGGGATTTCTGAGATTTCTTCTAAGTTCTGTCATTTCTCGTAGAAGTAATCCTCGCGAAATCAATCACCTAAGGAAAATCCGCAGGGTCAGATCCGGGGTGGCACTGATCCGAAACGGGGCAGGGCCCGGACGTTTCGGGGGCCGCCACCTCGCGAACGGGTTTGCCAAACCGTGAAACGGGTTGGTCACACCCCGAGGTCAACTGCTCCCGCGATTTCCGCGCGCTTCGGAAAAGGCACATCTGCTCATCGATCGTTAACACGAAAGAGGAGCAGATATGCCGGCTGACAACGGTAAGATTCAGATCGCGCAGGTGCTTGTCGAGCATCTCAGAGCGGCGAGGTTCAGTCTCGCGTCTCTCAAGCTGATCCTCGCGATGCTTCATCACCAGGACGTACAAGAACTCTGGATCCGTGAGGCGATTGAGACGCCGAGCCTTGCGAGGACATGGATCGACGGGACCCGGCTCCGCGCGATCGTAGGACCGCGCCGCGAAAACGGCGCGACGTCGCTGCATCGGCTCGTTGCAGAAGCGAAGACAACGGACTTGTTCGATGACATCCGCCTTATCGAACGCAACAGGATTCTGGCATGGCAGTTCTCCGGCCTCGTTCAACGGTTCATGGCTGATCGTTTATCTGACTACTACACGCTCCTCGATTTGGCCGAGATCGCAGACTGTGGGAGCCTTGAGGATCTCAACTACCTCATCGTGCTCCGACATGTCTTCAAAGGTAAGGCACCGAAATTCCAGGGCCCTTCGTCGATGAACTGGAGCCGCCTACGCGGCAAACACATGGCGTCTTTGACGCGGATTGCGAAGATGACCGGGGTGACGCTCGTAGTCATCGAGAGCCGGGACAGACAAGACTATGGCTTGCATCACGTCGAATGCAGGGTCTGTCACGCTCAGACGACGTGGTGGATTTCGGCGATCCGAAAATATCCTGCGGGCGCGAAAGTGACGCTGATTGACGCCTCTGGCAGCCGGAAGATCGACCCAACAACATTCGACTTCAGCCACTTGCCGGGGGTCGTCCCAAGTCCTCCGCCCCGTAGTCAGTAATTCGCCAAGTGGAAGGTACTGCCGTGGGCCTCAGGTCCCCAGAAGGGACGACACGCCGGCGCGGCGCGCGCCGATGCGGTGCTGTCGGGCCACCGCATCGGCACGCTTTCCGTGCCGGCTTTATAGGAGTTTCCCCTTGTCTTTGTTTTCGACTGAACCCGTTTTCCCGGGCGATATTGTGTCGTTCAGGTTCCCCTACTCGGAAGGGATGGCGCCGTATGCGCGACCCTGCCTCGTTCTCGATGCGACGGAAAACGACGTCTTGCTCGCATACGGTACCACGTCTCGCTCGCGTGCGAACGTCGGCTTTGAATTGCGTGTGACTGCCGAGTTCGCTGAATGTGGCCTCGATAAAGCGAGTCGGTTTGTGCTGTCGCGTCGCGTGCGGGTGGCCCGATCGGACCAACGTATTGTGCCGAATGCCTCCGGAACCCCGGTCCTCGGGCGTCTCACTGAAGCTCTGCGACGTCGTCAAGACGACCTCTTCGCCCGGATTGAAGCCAGCTGGCCGACCGCGGAACGCAGGATCGAAGCGGAGCGCCGTGGATTGCACCCGCGGAAAGGCGATCGCCGTCGCCGGGGAGGGGAGCCGTACCAGGTCTGAGCGTTTGCGCGCGCCGACCCCGGCGCAGGCTTTAGATCCGGTTGGTTCCGCGGGCATCGCGCATGGCGCCCGCGGATCCCTCCCGGATCAGAAGCCGGGTGCGATGCCTCAAGATAGGAAGGTAATTCTATGCACAATCGTGACAAACTCGATGCGATCGAAGGGTTCGGTCAACGCAATCTGACCAGTCTGCAGCCACTGCTTGCGCACGCACATGAAGCGATCTGGGTCGAGCGGCTGAAGACTTGGCTGACGGCATGCGCCCTCTCCCCGGACAATGCGCTTCGTGCGGCCGCTCTCGAATATGCCGTCGTCGATCTCGTGACCCTGGAGCTATCCCGTCAGTCTTACACTCTTGCAGATGATGGTCTCCAGCTGACGGACCGGGGCGGCACGCTCGTGGTCCGCCGGACGCTCGCGGAGTTGCTTCTCGTTCTCAGCACCTGCGATGCACGATCGGCGCGTCAACTCGCGGCGCTCGCGTGCGCAAGCCGCAAGGAACGGCTGGAGCATATACGATCCAGAATCATCGAAAGCGTATGAAAGGAAGCCGGCCGCCGGAGTCACGGCGGTCGGCATGACTGAACCGGATGAACGCCAACTGGAAGATGGCGCTCAACTTCTCGACCAAGCAGGCCGGTGCACGCTCTTTCCCACACAAACTATAGTTTGTGTGGGAAACGATCAGGCTCGGACTTAGACGAGGAGACCTCCTCTGAGTGTCCGCTGCTGTGCGAACAAAACGGGCGGCACCGTCAAGTGTAAGAAAAGGATAATGAAATATGACTGGACTCTCTCGCTCACCGGCCTTGCGCGCTGCGATGGAGCGTACGACGGCAGCGGCGAAGCAACTCGAACACGACACCACCCAGATCGCATGCTGGATCGAAATCAAACACCCCGGCTCACTCACCGCTCTCGAAGTGCAGCGGCACTATTCTTGCGATGACAATGCGATAGCCCATGTTGTTCCGCTCGTTTCCGATGTGGAAATGCGCCGTATGATCCGGCGCGATGCAGAGACGGCGTTTCGCGCGCTCGGCTACGCGCTCGAGCCCGAAGGGCGGGATGTTTTCTCGATCTTCGCTCGGGTGCAAAACCAATCAAACCACGCACTCCTTCACGCATTTGCTGAAATTGAAAGAACCCTGCTCAAGGCGACTGAGCCGTGAGCCAGTCGCGAAGGAACGCAGAGTGGTGATGAATGAAGGCCGTGACCCGATGACAGTTACGGCCATGTTGGTTTGAGATGGCCAATTCTGGCCATGGGGGCGACGCGGAGGAACTGGTGCCGACGCACCGTCAATTGCGGCCTGTCGGTCAGACGAGTTGTTTTGAAGACGTCCCGACACTACCATCGTTGCAGCAACGGAGGCCCAACATGACGCAGGGCGTACAAGACTACCCGGTGCCCAAAGTCTGGCTCGGAGAGCGCGAACACGGCGGGAAAAAGAGATGAGCTTTCTGACCGAGTGCATGCGTGACGATCGGATAGATTTGGGTCTGATTGCGGCCAAGCTGGGTACGTCCGAAGAAGATATCGCGGAGGCCACTGGCCTCGATCGGGATGCGCATGAGCGTCCTGCTCGCGTTGGCTGCGCAAGTGCGCAACGTCGCCTGCGCAAAATGCTTGAGATCTTGGACCGTGTCATCCCACGCGTCGGCACTCCAAGCGCTGCCTACGCTTGGTATCGCGCCGAGCCGCTGCCGGGCTTTTCGGGATCGACGCCGATGCAGCTTGTTTTGCAAGGCCGGGCGGCCGAGGTGATCAACTACATCGATGCTGTTGACGCTGGCGTCTACAGCTGAGCGAGCTTCTTCAGGAGGTCGCCACTCTCATCTGCGGTTATCTCGGTCCGCGCGCGCGGCGAAAATGGTCACTTCCTCCGGGCAGGGTTCCCCCCATGATATCGGTGAAGCGATCTAACCATGCGCGCTTTTCGTCTGAGTTAAGCTCGCTCGTCTGCATCTAGCCAGCGAGCACGGCGGCGATCTTCTCTGGGCCGAATTTTGCATCATCGTCTTCGCCACTTTGACACCTCCGATGATCCGCCCAGTACCAATCCCAACTCACATTTCGCGGGGCAGACTGGTTTAGACAATCGCAAACAGGCTCGCGGCTATGCCGGACACTCGATTCGTTGAAGCGATCCAGATTTGTGCGCTGGCGAGCTATTCTGGGTGCGGCCTTGTCACGCAGCCCGATAGATTTGCGCTGCTGCAGCCTTGTGGGCTCCCCCATCCCCCATTGTCTATGAGAGCGAGTATCCGAACGCGCCTTGCCGTCGCCGCTCTGAGACCACGGCTGTGTTGCTGGACGAGGCGTGAGGTCCGAGAAAAGCTTGTCGGAAGATGTGATCCGAAGCTCGGCCCCTAATCTTCAGGAAATCTGTCGCCCGATTTCAGATGAAAGGCGCTCTTTCACTATCTCCAGTTCGGCTCCAGCCCGGCCCCCTCGACTTGAGGGGCCGTGCAGGGGCCCAAACTCAGGAGATATGAAAATGACTCAACATACTTTCCGTGACCTTCTGGATTGGGCAATCGCGAAAGGGGAGGGGGCGGACACGATCCGGGCGATTCAATATGTCCCGGCGCGGCTCGGCATGCTCGATCATGACATCGTCACCTTGCCTGCCGACATGCACTTCTTTGAGACCACCGTCGCCGGGCACGGGTATGCACTGATCAGCCGCGCGCAAAACATGAAACAAAACGGGCGCCGGGCGGATTCCCGAATCCGCGCTGCGTTGCGGCGGTTCCTGCAGGCATTGGCAGTCTTGCCAGCTCCGACGCCGGCGCACCGGCAACGCTATTCGCAGTTGATGGCACTGATTGAAGCCGAAGAAGGAGTGCCCGGCTCTGGCGCGCTGTGGAATACGGGGCGCCATCGTAGCCTCGTGACCCTTCGGGCGCGGGCACGATGCGCCCCGGAAGAGCTAAGCCAGAGCGAAATAGACCGGATCGGGCAAGAGGGTTCCGCGAAGGTCCGTAAAAGCCTGTGTAAGTCAGTCGCATTCCTGAATTCTCTCACGAAGGACGTGGAAACGTTGCCTGCCATTCAGGCGTACCTACCTGCGACGGAGTTGCGTTTGCCACCCGGATCGGCCCGAGCGCGACGGATCGACTGGGATGCGTTGCCGGAAGAGTTCAAGATTTCCTTCGAGACACTTGCAGATGCCTGTCTCGCGGATAGCGAAAATAGAGCTGACGCGATGCTCGCCCGGATTGAGGCTGGGGAAGACCCTGAGAAGGTTGCGGCGGAAGCTGATCTTCTGGCGCAGCAGGGCGGTCGGGATTCGGGAAAGCCGACCGCGGCGCGCACCGGGTACCGTGAAGCGGTCGCTTGGTTGGTCCGCGCTTGGGAAGACAGTGGCGGCGATGCCGCGGATCTTCAAGACGTGCGCGAGCTCTTCGAGCTACAGACGATCAGGGCGGCGATCACGCAGCAGCTCGAACGATCCGATAGCGGGTTTGATCTCAAAGCCGGACTGGAATCGACGACGTTAAAAACGCGGCTGACGCGGCTCATCACCCTGGCGCGCCGCGGGTTTCAGGACGCGGGCTCCGCGGCGGTGATCACGCTTCTCAAGACCAAGCATTACGACGCGCCGCGGGCAAAACGGAAAGCGTCCAAAAGTAGCGCGGTCATGATGGAGGTCGACCGGATTGCGGGAACGTTGCAGCAGCGGCCGGAACTCGCGTCGGTTTGGGCCAATGCGCCAACGCGCATCGCGGGCTCTGCGGAGCGCGCGCTCGGCGATGCAACCCGCATGAAGAAACAGTCCCGGGAAATAACGGCACTGCGTCTCCTTGCAGGTGCCGTGGCGTATGCGATTCAGATGTCGCGGCCGCTCCGAACACGTTGCCTGCGACACACTCGGATAGCGTCCAAGGGCGAGGCCCACGCAAATCTGCTCCGTTCCTCGCCGAACCAGACGATGCTCACGTTTCGGTTCGCTCCCTGGGAGACCAAGAATGACGCCTGGATCAACGTGGATGTTGTCGGAAGTGATGCGGAAATCGTCCGCGCCTGGCTTGAGACTTGGCGCCCGAGATTGATCGAACTGCAGGGTTTGGATCCGGATAATGTCTATCTTTTCCCCGGCAATGCCCTGCCGCCGCAAGACGAAGGCGATCCAATCGCATTGCCACGCGGAAGCTACTCTACCAGCGCCTTTCTCGATTTATGGCGTGACGCTTCGAACGTGCTGGGCTGGCACGAGACACCCCATCGAATGCGACACGTCGTGGCTCTTCTCAGCCTCGCCATTCGGCCGGGGGATCACGCCTTCACCTCTTCTGTTCTCGGGATTCTCGAGAGTACGGCACGTAAGTATTACGGACGCGACGACGGGCAAGCCGCAGCACGCGAGGCGCGCGCGGCGATCCTCGCCGAGCATCCGGACATCTTCAAGACACTCACAAGGAGACTGCGCGATGCGCGATGATATAGCCCGTGCGCGGTTGGCGTGCGTTCCTGCTTCAGTGCGCGATCGGATGATGGCCGCCCGGGAAGATTTGCCGAGTGGCGCGATTACTGCGGTTGCGCGGTTTTTCGATTCACTGGCCGCCACTCAGGATGATCCGACGTTCCCGTCGCGAGCCAGTTTTGAGGCGGCCTGCCGCAATGAATCCGCCTTGGCTTTGCTGTTGCGGGTGCTCGAGCGCTACGCCCCCGACATGAGCCTTGCCGAGGGACGAGGGCTTCGCAAGGATTACTACCGTGCCCGATCCCCGGGAGCTGCCTCGACCAGTTCTCTGGTCCCGCGGCTCCCCGCCGAGCCGCGTGGCTGGCCCGCGCACTGGGCTATGCTGCTGCCAGCTTTGCACGAGGCACCGATCGCCGAGAGCACGCTGCGCCGGCATGTGGCCTCGATTAACCGCTGCGCAGAACTCCTGCCCAGCATGACCTGCCCTCCGCGGATAGGTTGGTTGCTTGGATGGGAGATGGCGCGAAAGTTTCGCGCGGAGTCGCTGCGGCCTGCGACGATCGCGAACTATCTCGGCGGTTTGGTGGGCCTCGCAGTCCATGGCGGGCTTGATGCGGACGCGATCGCCGGATTGCGATCCGTTCAGATGGGGCTCCTTCGGGAAGCGAGGCGGATTCCGAAACTCAAGCAGTCGCGTATCGAGGCGCTATATCAAAACGGGGGCTATGCGGAAGTCGTTCGGGCAATCCTTCGGTGTCTCGATCAGGCCGACGCCATTGCTGACTGGAGGTCGGAAGCGGAAACCGCCCGCGCGACAGCGGCCATCCTCGCGGTGACGCTGAACGTTCCGCCTCGCAGCGGGGACATCACGTCGTGGCGTCTCGGCGAAGCTCTAATGCGCGAGCCTTGGGGGGCTTGGCGCTTACGGTGGCAGCAGGAAAAGACCGGTGTCTGGCTGGATGCCGGCACGCTCTGGCCGGAGATCGGTTGGGTTCTCGATCAGCATCTTCTGGCAGGTCGACCGCTACGTCACGCCTATCGGCGCTATACTGAACTCCTGGGGAAGAATTGGCTTTCGCATGAGCGGGAAGGCTTTGACCGAAGCTGGGCGAGCGAGAAGATCAAAGCCGCGATCGGTGTCCCGCTTCACGACCTCCGGACATTGTCCGCTGACTATATGCGGCTGCACGATCCTGTGGCAGCGCCGGCAGTCGTTGCCGCGTTGCTGGGTCATTCCAGCACAGAAGCCGGGGCTGAATACGCGGCGCTCACCCAGCAGACAGCTGCACAAAGGGAATGGATGGAGATCCGCGCGATACATGCTCAGAGCGACAAACGATCAGGGTAAGCATCGGGGCGAGTGACGCGCCGCAATTTCTGTCGAGATCGTTTTGAGGCGGCGGGCTCGGGAACAATCTCTATCGCATGGATCATGCACATGACTTTGCTCTCGACGTGGCCGCCGCCGCCTCGCATTTTGCGCTCACCGAGGCGACGGTGCGCAGCTATCTTCGTGACGGTCGCCTGGCCGGTGTCCGGCTGAAAGGGGATTGGAAAACCTCTTGGGATCAGCTCTGGGCGGTCGAGCGCGGGCCGACCCCAACCGCTCTCAATCGGCGGGCCTACCAGGTGCCGCTTCTTTCCAAGTCTGGTCTCGCCCGCCACCTCGATACCAGCGTCCGAACCGTCGAAGGCTGGCTCCTACAGGGCATGCCGACCCGGAACGTCTACTCCAACGTGCGCATCGCGCCGATTGATGCGGAAAACTGGCTCATTCAAGCTTTGGGTTTGTCCGAGAAAGAAGGGGCCGTATTGCGCGGTCTGCTGCGTTAATCGGCGATTGTGAATGTGCCCGGCACCCGATGACCTGAGAGGCCGACATCAGGTCGCCTCTCTCCGCTTTGCGTAGCATTGGTGAGGCCGATACAACTCTTTGCGCCGAAGTCGGAAGTCGAGCCGGCGGTTGGTTCCACGCGAAGCTGGAGCCCAAATGTTCTCTGGATGGCTCGGTAAGATATCGGTCAGCACTCGACGCATGATTTGGCGGCTGCGTAAGATCCTCGGAGACATGCGGAGATGGCGGTATGGACCGCCATCGTCATCAAGCTCGGTGAGTTGTATCAGGGCTGGTAAGCGGCAACGATCAGTTTGTTGCCGACTATGGTAAATGGCAGCTCGCGAGAGCCGGTTACGATCTCACACAGAATAGTCGCGCCATGAAGAAACGCGTTTCGGGGATTGTCGTAGGGGAACGCATCGGGAGAGCCGAGGCAGTTCTGCTCTCCGGCGGGCACGTCTCGGAAGGTAATCGTGGAGACCCAGCCGTTGCCAAGCGGCTCAACGTAAAAATCGTCGATCCGGTCCGCAGTGAAGTGGCGCGGGAAATTCGTCGCCGGCTGCTTGTCTGGGACCCGGCCCGTCGCCTCGAGTGCCTGCATGACGATTTCGAGCAGATTGGGGCGAGCGGTTTGGGAATTCGACAGGCGCTGCTGAGAGTTGATGGTCATAATTTTCTCCGTAGATGAGGTGGTTCAAGAGCGGGAAGCCGTCGCTCGAAAAGAACATCGGATCGGTCCCGTCACAGGAGAAATGCCTCAGTCGATTTTTTTGGTTGATGATCGTTGCGCCGCTCGCTTTGGTCAGTTTCGGCGACGCTCCGTGCAGTCGACAATTGTACGGCTATTTGGCGCCTTCGAAATTGCCGGGAGGCGACATACTTTTTCCCTCTTATCCACGAGAAAAAGCAGGAGGCGCGCGAAACTTGCATTCGTTAGCTTCGCGGACCTTCCGGCCGTTCGCCGCATGTGCTTGATTTCCGCGGCGCCTCTGAAGTCACGAGGGAGGAAGGGCGGGGAGCTGACCTTCGCTGCCCCCGGGACGAACGGCAGGGGTGCGCAGTGGAGCTGACTTTGCAAAGTCGCGGGTTTTGGCGGCGGGTAGAGAGGCATATGCTGAATGCACAGCTGGATAAGCCGCCTTTCGCCGCAGGTGCAGCCGCCATACATCATCGAACGGAAGGGGTGCGGGATAAGGACGAGACCGCTCTCGCGGCACGGTACCGGCGTCGGGACCAACCGTTACTTGCCGCCTAGCCACCGCCGGAAACGTTGCCAAAGGCCTTGTGGCGCATCCGCATTCGCCTGTGCTGCGGAAACTTCCGGCACATCGTAGTAGCGGCTTTTGGCGCGACGGTCGTGTGCTCGCCCTGCGGCAATCTGTTCATCGCTCATATCACCCGTCCACCGGATATCGCTTTGCTTGATCCAGTAGTGCGACCGACAGGGAAAGCTCCAGTTCCCGATGGACGGCGAGAGCGAGACCGACACGCCGTCATAGCCCATCTTCCAGTCGGTCGGGCTTAAAGGCGTGACCACTTCGCGGCCGCAGCCACAGGCGCATTTGTGAACGGCCGTTGCGTAGTCCATGGCGAGGTAAAGAACGCCCTCCTCGGTGCGCTCTGGAATCGCATCTACAAATTTGTGGGTAATTTTCTTAATCGCCATCGCGCTTGTCCATGTTGTCTATTGTGTTGCCGTCAATCGTGTAGTTGCTGGAATGCTCGCCCTCAAAATCGGCATAAAACCCTACCAGCTTTTTCCACCGGATCACCGCGAGCGTCGCGTTCAGTGCGTTTAGATCAGCCACCTGGATGTTCGTGGCGTAGGCGTCATCTACGTCCGCTTCGCCCATCCCCACGCGGCGACGTAGTGGCTCGCGCTGTTCAGCGGTACTCAGCGTCACTCGCAGCACGCCCACCAGAGCATCGTCGCCCATCTCGATGCCCATACCAACATCGATGAAGGGGGTGCCCTGTTCTTCGAGACGTTCGACCGCCGGGCGTTTGGCCGCGCCGGAATCAACGCACACGAAGACGAAATCCATCTCGTCCAGAAGGTCCGCGTTGGATTCGTCGAGATAGACCGGGTGCGGGACTATCCCTTTGCGCATGAGCGCATAAAGCGCTGCGAAGTAATCGACCTTTTTGTTTCGCTCGCGCAGTGTTTCGATGCTGGGCGCACCGGGGCTGCGGAAGGCGTTGTGCTGAAGAAAATCATCGCCATCGATGAGATGCAGCTCGCGGATCGGTGTCTTGGCGAGCAGATCGAGCACGTAAGAGCCCGTCCCGCCGAGGCCGACAATGGCAACCTTATTCATCGCCAGCTTGTCCGAGAGGCCGCCGATCCCAGCCCGTGTCGAAGCCGTGTCATGGTAGTTGAACACTGGATCGGGCTCATCGGAGTTTGCCACCACGTAAGTGCGCGCATCAGCTGACGGATCGATCTTCCGCGCAGGCGATGCGATCATCTCCACATAGGTGGTCATCTTGTGTTCGTAGTCGCGGTAGCCCTCTTTCGGTTTTGCCGAAAACATATGGTCTACCGTGATGTCCTTGCCGAGGGTCTGACGCCTGCTGGAATGCCTGATGCCTTCGAACGTTTTGCCGTTCTGATCGCAAGGATGTTCGCCTACGAAGTACGCCTTGTGGTCGCTCGGGGTCATCGTCGCATCCCCGTTCATCTGCAGAACAGAAACGAGCGTACCAAGCTTCACCTCGCGATTGGCGTTCACGTAGGGCACGTTGGAGATCACGAGGTGGCCACCTTTCACAGCCACCTCGTATCCGCCTTCTTCGAGGGCCTTGAGATCGGCGTTACGACTTATCAGTTGCCGTGACATTGAAGATCATGCCCTCCTTCAGCTTCACAGTATCGCCGTCATCCAGCGTGCCCTCGGGCTTGTTGCCCTGGCCGCGCCGGTAAGTGATCGTGAAGCAGATCAACGCGCCCGTGGGCGGGTTTTCGTAAGCAAGGGCGACCAGATCGTCCTCGCCAAGCTCTGTCGCCGTCACCGTCTTCTCGCGGCCGTTCACGACAATCGTGTACTCTTTTGCGGGTTTGCCCGTTTCGTCCTTCGCCATGGCCGTGTCCTTTCTGTTTAGCCTTTGGGCGGGAACGGATCGCCACCGTGGCTGTCGCTGTTGGCGATCCGTCCGTCGCGGTTGTGGATACGCAGTTCGCTTTGCTGGTTGCGGCTGATTTCACGTCCGCGATCGACGGCGTCCTGCTTGGTTTCATGGTGGCTGCTGGCGCGGGATGCGCCGCCACGCTTCACATCCCATCCGCCTGCCGGGTTCGGCACGACGTGATGGGTCTTCGGTCCCTTACTCATGGTTTTCATACCTCCTGGTCGTTAGGAGCGCAGTCACAAAAAGTGCGCCTACTCCGAACATCTTATGTTTGTTGAAAGTCAGAAGTCAAGCACGTAAAGTGTGCCTTTACCGAACAGGAAGATCGACGGGGAGTCCGCCATATGACCAACAGCTTGGGAGAGAAGATTCGCCGCTTACGGAAGGAGCAAAAGCTCACGCTCGACAAACTTGCCGAGCTCACCGGCTCCAGCAAAAGCTACATATGGGAGCTGGAGAACAAGAACCCGCCGCGTCCCTCGGCGGAGAAATTGGCTAAGATCGCGGGAGCGCTTGGCGTCACGATTGAGTACCTGCTCGATGAAAAGCAGGCGATCACAGAGGAAGACGCTGTCGATGCGCAGTTCTATCGCGAGTACAAACACATGGACGCCGACACGAAAGAAAAAATCCGTGAGATGGTGAAACTATGGGGGAAACCCGGATGACCAAGCCGAAGTCGCCACAACGATGGGCATACGATCTGACCATCATCCTGAACACCTTGGGTGGCGACGATCGCTTCCCGGTGAATGTTGAAGCGCTCGCCTGTGATTTTTCCAGGCAGCGCTTTCCTGACGATCCTATAAGCCTTGTGCAGGGCGCCCCGCTGAAAGGGTTCGAGGGCGCCTTGATGAAAGCTCCGCCTGGCGAGAAAGGCTGGGGCATCTTTTTCAATTCGGACACAGCATCGCCGGGGCGGATCAACTTTACCCTCGCCCACGAGTTCGGGCACTACCTCTTGCACAGGCAGGATCATCCCGACGGTATCCAGTGCAGTAGCGAGGACATGGAGCGCTGGGACAGCAAGTACCGGCAGATCGAGAAAGAGGCGAACGAGTTTGCCGCAAATCTCCTGATGCCGCTGGATGACTTCCGCGCGCAGATTGCTCCGAAATCTCAGCCTGACCTAGAGACTTTGGGGGCATGCGCGGACCGCTACGGCGTGTCCCTGATCGCGGCGACGCTGCGCTGGCTGCAGTACACCGAGCGCCGTGCAGTTCTTGTGAAGTCTATCGACGGCTTCATTCATTGGGCGCGGTCGAGTGATCGCGCCTTGCGCACAGGTGCCTATTTCAAAACGTCTGGGCGGCCACCAATCGAGATACCGACGACCGCGATACCGTCAACGGAAACCGAACTGGTTCGGCGAAAAGCAACGCGGGATCATGAGTCGGGAATCTGGTTCAAAGAGCCCTGCACCGAGCATGCTCTGGTCTCCGAAGTCCACGACTTTGCGCTCTCCCTTATCCATCTTGGGGATGAATCATCACGCTTCGAGCTTTCCGAAGAGACCGAGGAAGACACATACGATCGCATGGTGAGCCGCACGCCGGGCTCCTCTTGGCTGGGCTAAAAGTGCGTCACAAGGCGATCTATAAAAGCAGATCATTGTCGTATTATGATGCGTGGAAATAGATCGAGACTTGAAAGTTCGCGCTCCAAATGATACATTTAAGCATATCAGGTGCTTTGCTTGATATGCAGGATTATATCAAAATGAGCTATGAGACCGAGAAACTGGCGGCGACACTGAAGGCTGCGCGTGAGAAGAAGGGGCTTAGCCAGCGTGCGCTAAGCGCGCGTGCAGGCGTGCCGCAATCGCATATCTCCAAGATCGAGAGCGGCGCGGTGAATCTTACCGTCTCAAGCCTGACCGCCATCGCCAACGCCCTTGATCTGGAACTGGCGCTCGTGCCGCGCAAGGCTGCGCCCGCCGTACGGACGATCACCCGTAGCGTAAACGACGCGCCGAAGGCCACGCCGGAAGCGCGCAAAGAGATTGCCCGGCTCGCCAAGCAGCTTGAGCACATCCAATCGCTCAAGATCGATAGCCCGGCCTTCGAAAACCTGCGGCGGCAGTTTCGGGAGATGCGGCAGTTCGAGAACTTGATCCGGAACACCGACACATTGCGCAGCATCCGTGAAGCTCTCAAAGCCGTGGATGACGCGGATGGCGTAGCAGCACTGCGAGACGCGTCAAAGCAGATGAACAGTTTGCGCAACCTGCTTGCTCATGGCGTATCCAACGAGGAGCAGACTCGATCGCCGCGCCCTGCCTATCGCCTTGATGGAGATAACGATGAGTAGTGTCTCCGTCCTGAACGTAAATCTGTATGGCGAGCCCATCGGCACGCTCACTAATCTCGGTGGCGATCGCACCATCTTTGCCTTCACGGACGAGTATATTGCTGACCCTGACAGGCCGACCCTCGGCCTCGCTTTCAAGGATGAGTACGGAGACCTCTATACGGATTTTCGGCCCTATCAGAAGCGGGTCATGCCCTTCTTCTCAAACCTTCTCCCCGAGGGCCATCTGCGCAAATACCTAGCCGAACAGGCGGGCGTAAACCCCGAACGTGAATTCTACCTGCTTTGGGCACTTGGCCATGATTTGCCCGGCGCGATCACAATCACCCCTGCCGAAGGTGAGGCATGGCCGCCGGACGCTGCCGATGGTAGCGATGATCAAAGTGATGATCAGCGAGAGAACGCTTTGCGGTTTTCGCTGGCAGGTGTTCAGCTAAAGTTTTCCGCAGTAATGGAAGCAAGTGGAGGGCTGACCATACCCGCCTCCGGTGTTGGGGGCTCCTGGATCGTAAAGCTACCCTCGCGTGAATTCGCAGGCGTCCCTGAAAATGAATTCTCGATGATGACGCTGGCAAGCCTTATCGGGATGAACGTCCCCGCCATCGATCTGGTCCACATCGATGCGATCAAGAATCTGCCCGACGGTATCGATAAGATCGGCGACCATGCCTTTGTGATCGAGCGCTTCGACCGTCTGTCCGACGGGTCGCGCGTGCATATCGAGGATTTTGCGCAGGTCTATGGGCTCTATCCCGAAGACAAATACGGCAATGGCACATTCCGCAACATCGCCCAAGTAATCGCCGCCGAAGGTAACGATGCCGACATCATCGAATATGTAAGGCGCCTGACTTTCAACATGCTGATCGGCAATGCCGACATGCACATGAAGAACTGGTCTTTGATCTATCCGGACAGGCGGTATGTCTCGCTCGCGCCAGCCTATGATTTTGTGGCAACTGTGCCCTACATTCCGGGTGATGCGACGAACATGAAGATCAGTCGTGCCAAAGTGTTCTCGGCATTCTCGGTGGATGAGCTAGAGCACCTTGCCGTCAAAGCTGCTATTCCAAAGAAGATGGCGATCGATGCTGCCAAAGAGACGGTCCAGCTTTTTCGGGAGCATTGGGAAGTTGAAGCGGCGAGCCTGCCGATGAGCGATGAAGTCAGGTCAGCCGTTGAGGCTCACATGAAGACGGTGCCAATCTTGGCAGAGCTGTCATAGGACAGGTGGTCCTGACCACCAGAAAAAGCTGGGCGACAACTGCGCCTTAGCTTTTAGCATGTTCGCAAATGCGCTTGTTCAGACAGAGCAAGGCTGAGTTTGCATAGATCGCGATCTGCGCTTCGCCGCTCCAACTACTGACCGCAGCATCAAGCAGGGCTGCCAGCGCCTGCTGAATGAAGGCTGTCGCGAAAAATGGACCAAATGCTTCGCACTCGCAGAAAAGCAGTCAATGCGCCTCATACCAATGTTGTGTTTTGGCTGACGCCAGTCATCCGCTGGGTTAGGCACGAATGTCGGCTGTGGGCCGGGAGTGTTATGGTTGTCTGCCAAGGGTGTTCACGCGGCCTGACGCGTCGCCTCATGATCTCTTGGAGCCTATTGCGGACGCGCTTCTCCCTCGCGAAGCTTCTCGACATCATGGTCAAGCTCGACCGAGATGTGGAGATAGGCTTCAGCAAATCCTCCGAGAAGGGCGGGTCGCGCTACTTCGTTCGAAACGTAAGCGGCGGCTGCATCCCACCTCAGGTTCAGCTTGACGGCTTGAAGTTCCACGGGAGAAGTTCGTCGATGCGGC